>CAVBMG010000040.1:0-28708 GCA_963596435.1 Agathobacter sp. | reverse complement strand
TAGTGAGCAAATGCCTTATTTGCTTCAGCCATTTTATGCATATCTTCTTTTCTCTTTACAGCAGAACCTGTATTGTTTGCTGCATCAAGAATTTCGTTTGCAAGTCTTTCTTCCATGGTCTTTTCGCCTCTCTTACGAGAAAACATTACTAACCAACGAAGACCAAGTGTCTGACGACGCTCTGGCTTAACTTCAAGAGGTACCTGGTAGGTAGCTCCACCAATACGTCTAGCCTTACACTCAAGTAATGGCATGATATTGTTCATTGCCTCATCAAATACGTCTAATGCAGGCTTCTGTGTTTTTTCTTCAACTCTGGCGAATGCACCGTAAACAATCTTCTGAGCTACGCCCTTCTTACCATCTAACATAACGTTATTGATAAGCTTGGTAACTACCTTATTGTTGTAAACGGGATCTGCCAGTACATCTCTTTTTTGAATATGTCCTTTACGTGGCACGGTTCTTCCCTCCTTAATTATTGAATGGCTTGCGCCATTGCTTGATTAAATCAACGGTACTCACATTTTAAAACTTGTGTTCGCGCGGTTTTCTATTTTAATAAGGTATTAAATCAGAATCCCAACACTAATTAGTTTCTGTGGTACAAGGCAAACAAATGAATTATTTACCTGCTTTAGGTCTCTTTGCTCCGTACTTGGAACGAGCCTGCTTTCTGTTAGCAACTCCTGCAGTATCAAGTGTACCTCTGATGATGTGGTATCTTGTACCAGGTAAGTCCTTAACACGTCCGCCTCTGATAAGAACAACACTATGCTCCTGTAAGTTGTGGCCTTCTCCTGGGATGTAGCTTGTTACTTCCATACCGTTGGAAAGACGAACTCTGGCGATCTTTCTAAGAGCTGAGTTAGGCTTCTTAGGTGTTGCTGTCTTAACTGCTGTACAAACGCCTCTCTTCTGAGGAGCAGATGTATCTGTTGCTTTCTTCTTTAAGGAGTTGTATCCTCTCTGAAGTGCAGGTGCAGTTGACTTCTTAACTGATTCCTGACGTCCTTTTCTTACTAATTGGTTAAATGTTGGCATTCTTTTCACCTCCTGTTATTCTAAATCAATGCCAAACGGGCAGCATACGTTCTATACGCATGCTAGATTATTATACTTTCATCATTTCAAAAAGTCAATAAATTTTTCTTCAAAATCTGATAAAAAACTTGTAAAACGATTTATCTTTTATAGAAACGCTATACATTTGATTCACTTCATATTATAATATAGTAAAGAATAATTCGGGAGGGTGATAAATCCATGATGAAAAAGAACAGGATATTAATTTCGCTGTTTTCCATAGCTTCTTTACTTCTTATGTCGTGCGCACAAAATGGAACAGCCTCTACGGTTAGTCAGGATGTTCATTTAGACGATGAACCGGTTGCTTTTGCAGAAAGTTCTGCCTCTTCCAGCGCAAGAGATAATACTCCTGCCTGTCTGGTTCCTGCCGCATCCGGCAAGACCACTTACGGCAATTCCCTTGCCCTGATAGATGCGTCCAATACATCAGAAGGTTATATTATGGTAAATTATAAGGGCAGTAATCCCAAGGTAAAATTACAGATTACAGGTTCCGATGGTGTGACATACACTTATAGTCTTCACGGTGGTTATGAGACTTTTCCTTTATCCGCAGGATCTGGCAGTTATAAAGCAGCTGTATACGAAAATGTTACCGGTAATCAGTATTCTACTGCTCTTTCCCAGACTTTTACAGCCCAGATCACCAATACCTTTGGTCCCTATCTGTATCCGAACCAGTACGTGAATTTCAATGATAAGAGCCAGGTCGTTGCCGAAGCTGTTCAGCTTGCCGCCAACTGCGACACAGATCTTGATGTTGTGACCAAAGTCTATAATTATGTTACTACAAATATTACATACGATCATGATAAGGCAACTAATGTTCAGAGTGGTTATACCCCTGATGTAGATAAGATTCTTGCCTCAGGAACAGGTATCTGTCTGGATTATTCTGCTGTTATGGCAAGTATGCTTCGCAGTCAGGGAATTCCTACCAGGTTGGAAGTAGGCTATGCCGGTACTGCTTATCATGCCTGGATCAGTACCTATATTACAGATACCGGCTGGGTAAATGGCATCATTCAGTTTGATGGCACAAGCTGGTCATTAATGGACCCGACTTTTGCAGCGAATTCCAGTGAATCTTCTCTCAAGAGCTTTATCGGAAACGGCAGTAACTATAAAACCAAATACGTGTATTGATCATATTTATAAATGGGGAATATATATGAAAAAAGTAAAAATGTTAAATAATGCGGAGCTGGCTTCTTTTTGTGGAGAACTGGCTCTGCTTCTCCCTGCTGGCATCACTCCATATGATGCCATTCTTTGTATGCAGGAGGATTCATCTTCACCGCAGGCTTTAGAACTTTTAAATGCAATCGCCTCCTCACTTCAGAATGGAATGACTTTCTGTGAGGCATTGTCATCTACTGAAGTTTTTCCTGAATACGTGGTTTCCATGATTCTTTTAGGGGAACAATCCGGTAATCTGGATATTATTATGCGCAAGCTTGCTTCCTATTATAAGCAGCAATGCGAGATATCCGATTCCATCCGCAGTGCCGTCAGCTATCCGCTCATTATGATTGCATTAATGCTGCTGATTCTGATTGTTTTATTAACGAAGGTACTTCCTGTTTTTCAGCAGGTATTTATTCAATTGGGAAGTGATCTGTCATCTGTGTCCAGACAGCTGATGTCCATGGGTACTGTCATTCGTAATGTTGCTGTCATATTTACTATTCTGATCGTGCTCATAACACTTACTGCCTTTATTCTGTCCTTCAATCCTGCCCTGAAACGTCGTATGGTGAATTTTCTTCATTCATTCAGGCTTACCCGCTCTTTCTATACAGGAATTGCATATAGTCGTTTCGCCAGCGCACTTGCTATCGTATCTGCCGGCGGCATTGATGTCTACACAGGACTGGCACTTGCCTCCAAGCTTGCCGGTAACGAGCAGATGAATGAGAAGATCGCACAATGTAAGGAATATCTTCTTCAAGGCGATGACTTACCTCAGGCAATGAAGAAAGCAGCAATCTTTCAATCCAGGGATATCCGTGTATTGCAGCTGGGGTATCGCAGTGGAAATGCCGACAGTGTTTATGAACAGATATCGTCCCATTATGAAGATGATACTATATCCCGTCTGCAGAAAATGATCGGTTCCATAGAGCCAACACTTGTCATTATCTTTTCACTTATGGTTGGAATGATTCTCCTTTCCGTTATCATGCCTCTCATTGGCATTATGTCATCCATTGGATAAAAAGGAGGCCATATATGAATCGTTTCAGTCCCAAAAAACATTTTGAAATGCACGGTATATGGATTCTTTCTTCTCTCCTTTTCGTGCTTCTATTTTGTGTTTTTATTGTAAAAGGCATCTATAACATTGATCATTCCACATTGCAGGAACAGGCTAACAGTCTGGAAAAGGCAATCAGAAGAAGTGTCGTGCAGTGTTACGTAGTAGAGGGCACATATCCTCCAAGTCTGGACTATCTGGTGGAGCACTATGGCATCACTTATGACTCCGATCAATACTATGTAGACTATACTTCTATCGGTTCCAATCTTATGCCCGATATTACCATTATTCCGCTTAATCAGGAATAAATTACTGCTGAAAGGAGCTTTTTCATGTATAAAAGTCGCGAAAATCAGCATATGATAGACATTTTGTTTGTCCTGTCACTTTTTTGTGTCTTTGCAGTGTCTTCCGTTGTCATCATACTTTTCGGAGCACATATTTATCGTTCTACCGTTTCACAAATGGATGATAATTATACTGCCAGAACTTCCATTGCCTATATCACAGAGAAAATCCGACAGGCTGATGAGAAAAATGCCATCGAAATTCGCAATGAAAATGGCCATCAGATTCTTATGATGACCACTATGATAGATGATACCGCTTATGCTACCTCACTATATGAATATGACGGATGGCTGTATGAATTATTTGCCCGCACTGATATAGAATTACCTCTTGATGCTGGTCAGCCTATTATGGAGATTCAGGAACTGACATTCTCTCAGATATCTCCCCGGCTTTTATCTGTATCTTTTGTAGATGGAACAGGCGATTCAACCAGTCTGTATATCAGTACACACAGCAATACGGAGGTGTCCCATGAATAGACATGATACTTCCAAATCCGGACTTTTTTTAATTGAATTAATTTTATCTATCTTCTTTTTTATTATTGCCATGGCAGTATGCCTTCAGCTTTTTGTAAAAGCCCATACCCTGAGTCAGGACACTATTGCAATGAATCATGCAATATTATGGACACAAAATCTCGCAGAACTTTTCCTTGGAAATGACGGCGACTTCTCTTACGTGAAGCAGGCATATAGAGACTCAGATTGCGTGGATTCTTTTGCATTTGATGCAGATACCTGTCTTTTACTTGCATTTGATAAGAAATGGAATACAGCCAACGATACCGCTGATGCTTATTACTACGTCCTTGCATTCTCTTCTTATGATGATGATTTTGCCTACGAAGATATTTATGTTACTGTGGGAGTTCCTAAATACAGTTCTGCGTCAAAAACTGTTGCCTCTGATTCCATAATTCATCAGCAGCAGATAAAGAAGTATATTCAACAGGGACATTAAAGAGATAACGGAGGAATTTATTATGGATAAAAAGAAGAATTTTCCCATGAATATCGGATTGTCTTCCATACTTTTGATTTTTGTCGTGCTGTGTCTCGTCTCCTTTAGTATTCTCTCCATCGTCAGTGCCAACGCTGACAAAAAGCTGAGTCAGAAGGTTCTGAACCGCTCCATTGCTTACTATAATGCCTGTAATGAAGCCGAAACGACATTAAAAGATGTGGATGAACAACTTCACACAATATATTCCAGTTCGGCAAATACCAGTTCTTATCTTGCCAGTATCTCCACTTTAGAGCAGACTTATCATTACCCTATTTCAGATTTACAGGAACTTGAAGTAACATTAAATTATCCTGTTCCAGAATCTGCTAATGATACTTTCTATGAGATAATATCCTGGAAAGTTATTAATCTCCAAGACGTAGAATATGATGAGCAGCTTCACGTCATACCTTAAATCAGAATATTCAGTATTTACCAAAAAGACTTTCTTTACTGATTATACAAAAAGAGTACTGTGGTTTATCTACCACAGTACTCTTTTCTTATATGAATTATATTTTCAATCCTTACTCTTCTGTGTTATCAGCAGATGCTCCTACCTTATCGTATGCTGCACCTTCTGTTTCGTCTGAATCATCACCAAAATTGATTTCATCATCAAAATCAAGTGTATCATCCAGCTCCTTATCGCAGTCTAACTTAACATTACGATATCTCTTCATACCAGTACCTGCAGGAATCAGCTTACCAATTAATACGTTCTCTTTCAGACCGATCAACGGGTCAACCTTACCCTTAATTGCAGCTTCTGTCAGAACCTTGGTTGTCTCCTGGAAGGATGCTGCTGACAGGAAGGAATTAGTTGCCAATGCTGCCTTAGTGATACCAAGAATGATATCCTTAGCTTCTGCAGGCTGCTTGCCCTCTGCTATCAACTTCTCATTGATGTCTTCCAGTTCAAGACGATCTACAAGTGTGCCAGGTAAGAGTTCTGTATCACCACTTGTCTCAATACGTCTCTTCTTCAGCATCTGACGTACGATAACTTCGATATGCTTATCTGCGATATCAACACCCTGTAAACGGTATACACGCTGAACTTCGCGAAGAAGATAATTCTGTACTGCCTCAATCTTACGGATTTCCAGTAAGTCATGAGGATTTACACTACCTTCTGTCAGTTCATCACCGGCTTCAAGCTGTGCGCCATCTGCGATCTTGATACGTGAACCATAAGGGATTAAATATGTCTTCTCATTGATACCATCAGAAACGATGATTTCACGCTTCTTCTTAGTATCTTTAATAGTTGCTGTACCACCGAACTCAGCAATGATTGCAAGTCCCTTAGGCTTTCTTGCTTCGAAAAGTTCTTCTACACGAGGAAGACCCTGTGTGATATCATCACCAGCGACACCACCACTATGGAATGTTCTCATTGTAAGCTGTGTACCAGGCTCACCGATAGACTGTGCTGCAATAATACCTACTGCTTCACCGATCTGAACCGGTTCACCAGTTGCCATGTTAGCGCCGTAGCACTTAGCACAGATACCTACATGTGATTTACAGCAAAGGATATTTCTGATCTTAACTTTCTCAATCGGATTACCCATTGCATCTACACCCTTGCTCATGATCTTCGCAGCTCTGCTTGGTGTAATCATATGGTTCTTCTGAACCAGTACATTACCTTCTGCATCACGAATCTCTTCGCAGGAATATCTACCGGTAATACGATCTTTCAGACCTTCGATTGTTTCCTTACCATCCATGAAAGCAAATACTTCCATACCTGGGATTTCATCTTTTCCTTCGGAACAGTCAATCTCACGAATAATCAGTTCCTGGCAAACGTCAACCATTCGACGTGTCAGATAACCGGAGTCGGCTGTACGAAGAGCGGTATCGGACATACCCTTTCTAGCACCATGTGCAGACATGAAGTACTCCAGTACATCAAGTCCTTCACGGAAGTTGGACTTGATAGGCAACTCGATTGTACGACCTGTTGTATCAGCCATCAGACCACGCATACCAGCCAGCTGTTTGATCTGCTGGTTAGAACCACGGGCACCGGAGTCAGCCATCATGAAGATGTTGTTATACTGATCCAGACCATTCAACAGTGTCTGAGTCAACTTATCATCAGTTTCTTTCCATGTCTCTACTACTGCTTTATAACGTTCTTCTTCTGTCATAAGACCACGTCTAAAGTTCATTGTGATGCGGTCTACAGTAGCCTGTGCATCAGCCAGCATCTGAGGCTTCTCAGCAGGCACTGTCATATCGGAAATAGATACAGTCATTGCAGCTCTTGTAGAATATTTATAACCCATAGCCTTGATGCTATCCAATACTTCTGCAGTCTTAGTAGCACCATGGATGTTGATAACCTTTTCAAGGATCTGCTTTAAGCCCTTCTTACCTACATGGAAGTCTACTTCCAATACCAGGTCATTCTCAGGCTTGCTTCTATCAACGAATTCCAGATCCTGAGGAAGGATTTCGTTGAAGATAAATCTACCAAGAGTAGATTCTACAATACCAGTCTTAACTTCACCGTTTGGCATTGTCTTGCTGATTCTTACTTTGATTCTGGAGTGCAGTGTACAAGCTTTATTCTCATATGCAAGAATTGCTTCATTTACACTCTTAAAGTACTTACCTTCACCAATTGCGCCAGGTCTCTCCTGTGTCAGGTAGTAGATACCCAATACCATATCCTGTGAAGGAACGGCTACAGGACCACCATCAGACGGCTTCAAAAGGTTATTCGGTGATAATAACAGGAATCGGCATTCTGCCTGTGCTTCTACAGAAAGAGGAAGATGCACAGCCATCTGGTCACCATCGAAGTCAGCGTTGAAAGCTGTACATACAAGAGGATGAAGCTTAATAGCCTTACCTTCAACCAGAATAGGTTCAAATGCCTGAATACCTAATCTATGCAGTGTCGGAGCACGGTTCAACATAACCGGATGCTCTTTGATTACATCTTCAAGTACATCCCAGACTGTAGGATCAAGTTTCTCAACCAGCTTCTTTGCATGCTTGATATTCTGTGAAATCTGTCTGGATACCAGTTCTTTCATAACAAAAGGCTTGAACAGCTCAATTGCCATTTCCTTAGGAAGACCACACTGGTAAATTTTAAGTTCTGGTCCAACGACGATAACGGAACGTCCTGAATAGTCAACACGCTTACCTAACAGGTTCTGACGGAAACGTCCTGATTTACCCTTTAACATATCAGACAGTGATTTCAATGGTCTGTTACCAGGTCCTGTTACAGGACGACCACGTCTACCATTATCAATCAGAGCATCTACTGCTTCCTGCAGCATTCTCTTCTCATTACGTACGATAATATCAGGTGCACCTAATTCCAGAAGTCTCTTTAATCGGTTGTTTCTGTTAATGATTCTTCTGTACAGGTCATTCAGGTCAGATGTTGCGAAACGTCCACCATCCAGCTGTACCATAGGACGCAGATCGGGTGGAATTACAGGAACTGCATCCAGAATCATCCATTCAGGCTTGTTTCCTGAATTTCTGAAAGATTCTACAACTTCCAGTCTCTTAACGATCTTGGCACGCTTCTGTCCCTTTGTATTGTCATTCTTGAGTTCTGCCTTCAGTTCTTCGCAGTCCTTATCCAGGTCGATTGCCTGAAGCAATTCTTTGATTGCTTCGGCGCCCATACCTACTCTGAACTTCTTGCTGCCCCATTTTTCAACATTATCCTGATATTCTTTTTCAGATAATACCTGCTTATATTCAAGATCTGTATCCATTGGGTCCAGAACGATATAAGATGCAAAGTACAATACCTTCTCAAGAACTCTCGGTGTTAAATCAAGGATCAGACCCATACGGCTGGGGATTCCCTTGAAATACCAGATGTGGGAAACAGGTGCTGCCAGTTCGATATGTCCCATACGCTCTCTACGAACGCTGGACTTGGTAACTTCTACGCCACAACGGTCGCAGATGACACCTTTATATCTAATTTTCTTATACTTACCACAGTGACACTCCCAGTCCTTACTGGGTCCAAAAATCCTCTCACAGAACAAGCCTTCACGTTCAGGCTTTAATGTTCTGTAATTGATTGTCTCTGGTTTGGTTACTTCGCCTCTGGACCATTCCCTGATCTTCTCAGGTGATGCAAGACCAATCTTGATCGCATCAAAAGTCACTGGCTCGTATGATTCATTTTTGTTCTCAGACATTTTGGCTCTCCTTCCAATTTATCATTGATTGGAAATGATGGTTTTCTCGTTCCCAAATATAATTTCTTAGTCATCCAGAGAATCTGACGAATCGAAGTCATCCTCGAAATCGTCCTCTAAGTCGTCATCCTCTTCCTCTTCATCGTAAGAATCTACTAAATCCCCACTGTTTGAATCGAATTCCTTCTTAGTATATCCGTCAAAAGATTCTTTGCCGTAGTCATACTTATTATCGCCTTCCATCTCCACACGGAAATCTGTATCACTGTAATCAACAGATTCCATAATTTCAACTTCATTGCGGTTCTCATCGTATACCTTTACGTCAAGAGCCAGAGACTGTAACTCTTTGAGCAATACCTTAAAGGATTCAGGAATACCAGGTTCAGGGATATTCTCGCCCTTAATGATTGCTTCATAAGTCTTCACACGTCCTACTACATCATCCGACTTCACAGTCAGGATTTCCTGCAGTGTATAGGATGCGCCATAAGCCTCCAAAGCCCAAACTTCCATTTCTCCGAATCGCTGTCCACCGAACTGAGCCTTACCACCTAAAGGCTGCTGTGTAACTAAGGAGTACGGTCCGGTTGAACGTGCATGGATCTTATCATCTACCAAGTGGTGAAGCTTCAGATAATGCATGTGACCGATAGTTACAGGGCTGTCAAAGTACTCACCTGTTCTACCATCTCTTAATCTGACCTTACCATCTCTTGAAATAGGAACTCCCTTCCATAACTTTCTATGGTCTCTGTTCTGATACAGATAATCCATAACTTCAGGAAGCAGCTCTTCTTTATGCTTTGCCTCAAATTCTTCCCACTCAAGGTTTACATAATCGTTAGCCAGATCCAGTGTATCCATAATATCTGCTTCGTTTGCACCATCAAATACAGGTGTGGAAACGTTAAAGCCTAATGCTTTTGCAGCCAGAGATAAGTGAATCTCCAATACCTGTCCGATATTCATACGTGAAGGTACGCCCAAAGGATTCAATACGATATCAAGAGGACGTCCATTAGGCAGATATGGCATATCTTCTACTGGAAGTACACGGGAAACGACACCCTTGTTACCATGACGACCAGCCATCTTATCACCTACGGAGATTTTTCTCTTCTGTGCGATATAAATACGAACTACCTGGTTTACTCCCGGTGAAAGCTCTGTATCACCATTTGCTCTGGAGAATACCTTAGCATCAACAACAACGCCATATTCACCATGAGGAACCTTGAGGGATGTATCTCTAACTTCTCTTGCCTTCTCACCAAAGATTGCACGAAGAAGTCTTTCTTCTGCTGTCAGTTCTGTCTCTCCCTTAGGAGTAACCTTACCAACCAGAATATCACCGGCACGAACTTCTGCACCAATTCTGATGATACCTCTGTCATCCAGATCCTTGAGTGCATCATCACCAACACCAGGAACATCTCTTGTGATCTCTTCCGGTCCTAACTTGGTATCACGTGCATCTGTTTCGTACTCTTCCATATGGATGGATGTGTATACATCATCCTGAACCAGTCTCTCACTTAACAGAACGGCATCTTCGTAGTTATAACCTTCCCAGGTCATGAAACCGATCAGAGGGTTCTTACCAAGACCAAGCTCACCGCCACAGGTTGAAGGACCATCAGCGATTACCTGTCCTGCTTCTACATGGTCGCCCTTGAATACGATAGGCTTCTGATTGTAGCAGTTTGACTGATTGCTTCGAGTAAATTTATATAAATGGAACTCTGCCTTCTCGCCATCATCATAAGTCATTCTGATCATCTTGGAAGATACATATGTGATTGTACCAGGCTTCTTAGCCACAACACATACACCAGAGTCTACAGCTGTCTTTACTTCAATACCTGTACCAACTACAGGTGCTTCTGTAATCATAAGAGGTACTGCCTGACGCTGCATGTTAGATCCCATCAACGCACGGTTCGCATCATCGTTCTGCAGGAATGGAATCAATGCAGTAGCTACTGAGAATACCATTCTAGGAGATACGTCCATGTAGTCGAACATAGTCTTAGGATATTCCTGTGTTTCATCCAGGTAACGACCAGATACGGAGTTACGTACAAAATAGCCGTTCTCATCCAAAGCTTCATTCGCCTGTGCTACATGATAATTGTCCTCTTCATCTGCTGTCATGTACACAACTTCGTCTGTAACACGAGGATTCTTAGGATCTGTCTTATCAATCTTTCTATATGGAGCTTCAATAAATCCATACTCATTAATTCTTGCATAAGATGCCAGAGAGTTGATCAGACCGATGTTAGGACCTTCGGGAGTCTCGATAGGGCACATTCTTCCGTAATGGGAATAATGTACATCTCGAACTTCGAATCCGGCACGGTCTCTTGAAAGACCACCAGGTCCCAATGCGGATAAACGTCTCTTATGAGTCAGCTCACCAAGAGGGTTGTTCTGATCCATGAACTGTGACAACTGGGAAGATCCGAAGAACTCCTTAATTGCAGCCTGTACAGGCTTAATATTGATCAGTACCTGTGGAGATACATCATCTGAATCATGTGTTGTCATTCTTTCACGAACAACTCTCTCCATTCTGGAAAGACCGATACGGTACTGGTTCTGTAACAACTCACCTACAGCTCTGATACGTCTGTTGCCCAGATGATCGATATCATCACTGTTGCCCAGACCATACTCAAGATGCATATTATAATTAATAGAAGCAAGGATATCTTCCTTAGTAATATGTTTTGGAATCAGTTCATGTACATTCTTCTGGATTGCATCTGCAAGTTCTTCAGGATTCTCAGAATACTCTTCCAGAATCTTACGAAGTACAGGGAAATATACCTGTTCTGTAATTCCAAGAGAATGAGGATCACAATCAACGAAATTGGTAATATCTACCATCATGTTGGAAAGGACTTTAACAACCTTCTCTTCTGTCTGAATCCATACAAAAGGTACTGCTGCGTTCTGGATTGTATCTGCCATCTCCATAGTAACAGTATCGCCCTTCTGTCCTAATACTTCACCTGTAAAAGGATCTACTACATCCTCTGCCAGCTGTGCATTACGGATTCTGCTTCTCAATGCTAATTTCTTATTGAATTTATAACGGCCAACCTTAGCCAGGTCATATCTTCTTGGGTCGAAGAACATAGCTGTAACAAGGTTCTCTGCACTATCCAAACTGAAAGGCTCGCCTGGACGAATCTTACTGTATAATTCCTTCAGACCTTCCTGGTAGTTCTCAGCAGTATCCTTGGTAAAGCTTGCATGAATCTTGGGTTCATCACCAAATAATTCAAGGATTTCTTCGTTTGTACCTACACCAAGAGCTCTGATAAATACAGTAATAGGTACTTTTCTTGTTCTATCTACACGCACATAAAAAACATCGTTAGAATCAGTTTCATACTCCAACCATGCACCACGGTTAGGAATTACTGTACAAGAGAATAATTTCTTACCGATCTTATCATGTGCAATACCATAATAGATACCGGGTGAACGTACTAACTGGCTGACGATAACACGCTCCGCACCATTAATTACGAAGGTACCTGTTTCAGTCATCAGTGGGAAATTACCCATAAAAATCTCATGTTCGCTGATTTCTTCTTTTTCCTTATTATGAAGGCGAACTTTGATCTTCAGGGGAGCTTCATAAGTTAAATCTCTCTCTTTGCATTCTTCAATCGTATGCTTGATTTCATCTTCAGCTAAGACGTAATCTACAAATTCCAGACTTAATCGTCCGCTGTAGTCCGTAATCGGTGAGATATCCGCAAGAGCTTCACGAAGTCCTTCATCAAGGAACCATTTGTAGGAATCCTTCTGGACTTCAATCAGGTTCGGCATTTCCAGAACCTCTTTTCGTCGTGAATAGCTCATACGCATTGTCTTACCGGCGGTAACTGGACGTATTCTGTTCTTTTCCATGACATTTCACCCCGTTCTTCATGATATAAATCTATTTACATTTACGCCATTTGGGCACAAAACGAGCACAATTCATCACAATAGCGCACACTACATATTAACACAACACCCTGTGCAAGTCAACTACTTTTTTCCATAATTGCAAATTATTTTTGTGCTTATCCTTTACATGAAAAGAACCGGATAGGAATATCCCCACCCGGTTCTGTAAAGTTCTATGATTACTTAAATTATTTAAGAGTAACCTTAGCGCCTTCAGCTTCAAGCTTAGTCTTGATATCTTCAGCTTCTGCCTTAGCAGCTGCTTCCTTGATTGTCTTAGGAGCGTTATCAACTAAATCCTTAGCTTCCTTTAATCCAAGACCTGTTGCTTCACGAACAACCTTGATAACCTTAACCTTGTTAGGACCAACTTCTGTTAATTCTACATCGAACTCGTCCTTCTCTTCAGCTGCTGCTGCGCCTGCGCCTGCTGCTGCAACTACTACACCTGCTGCTGCGGATACGCCGAACTCTTCTTCACAAGCTTTTACTAAATCATTTAATTCTAATACAGTTAATTCTTTGATAGCATCGATAAATTCTGCTGTTGTTAACTTTGCCATTTTACTTACCTCCATTGATAATTTAAAATAATTGTTCTTTACTAAATTCCGATAGAATTATTCTGCCGGAGTCTCTTCTGCTGCTGGAGCTTCCTCTGCTGCAGGAGCTGCTTCGCATGCACCTGCACCGCCTTTTTCTGCGATCTGATTAAGCACACGAGCAAAGTTTGTAATAGGAGACTGAATGCTTCCAAGGAACTTGGAGAGCAGTTCTTCTCTTGAAGGGATGTTAGCGATTGCTGCGATACCCTGTGCGTCGTAAACGATACCTTCTACGACACCTGCCTTCATCTCAAGTGCAGGGCAATCCTTAGCAAAATTATTAATAATTCTTGCAGGAGCTGTTGCATCAGACTTGCTGATTGCGATAGCATTTGTACCCTCTAAACTTGATGTTAAGCCTTCGAATGCTGTACCCTTGAATGCACGGGTCATCATTGTGTTCTTGTAAACCTTGTAAGTTACTCCTGCTTCACGAAGCTGCTTACGAAGAGCTGTATCCTGAGCTACTGTGATTCCACGATAGTCAACAACTACTACAGATGCGGCATCCTGAATATTTGCAGAAATTTCTTCAACGATAGGCTGTTTCAGTTCAATCTTTGCCATTTGTTCTACCTCCTTATAGATTTAGTCTGAAAGTTTCCTTTCAAATTGCCGAAAAGGAGTCTCATATAATAAGAAAACCTCCCTATTCAAAGACAGAGAGGTAAAAGTAATCTTGTTAAACTCTTTTCCTCGGTAGGCGTTACGCTTACGCTTCCGGTTGCCCATCAGCACCTACTGTCTTCGGCATGGTTTCAAAACCTTGTATAGAATATCACGCATTTATATAAGTGTCAAGCATTTTTTATAAAAAGTTGCAGGTAATTCTGTCTGGTATCTTATCTGAACAGCCATAAATTACTCAGTGAAGAAAACATAGCCTTCCTCGTCTATTGTTACATTAGGTGATATTGTCCTCATATAATCAAGCACTTCTGTCTTTTCCTCCCCAGTCAAAAGAACAGTACGGCAATCACTCTGTCTGCATGGAATAAATTGAAAACACTCCATTTCGCCTGCTCTCAAAGCCACCTTTACCACGCAACTGTTCTGAGTTCTGGAATTAAACCAGAAATTGCCCAGACTGTAGATTACCGGGACTCCTTCTACAGAATCCATTTTCTGCAGGCAATGAGGATGATCTCCTATGATTAGATCCACTCCAGCCTGCGCATAGATTGGAGCCTGCTGTTCCTGCAGCCAATCTATCGCCTCCTGGCTTTCCGTTCCCCAGTGAATATAAAGGATCACGTAATCGCTGTTTTTCTTTGCCTCTTCTATGGTCAGCAGCAGATTATCCGGATTCATGCACCGCAGAACGCCAGCCGAATCCTGTGTGGCTTCCTTCGTGTCCGGTGTGCCGTTTCTTTCAATCTGTGTTGCACTGACAAATGCAATTTTCATGCCATTTGCAATATAATATACCGGGGTCATTGCCTCCTGTAGATTTCTTCCGGCTCCAACATAAGGTATCCCTGCCTGTTCCAGCGTATCCAGTGTATCCAGCAAAGAAATCTCACCATAATCATAAATATGATTATTGGCAACCGATACAATATCCACGCCCATCTCTTCATACATTGATACATTACCCGGGTCTGCACGGAAAGTAAACTGTTTGTTGACAATAGGTGTGCCTCTGCTGGTGAAGGTAAATTCATTGTTAATCATAAAAATGTCTGCATTTCGCATCTGTTCAAGCAGTCCCTGGTCAAATGCCTGATTTATATCATTTCCTCTACTATGATAAGTAGACATCACTGCATAGTGGTCATCCATCAGAATATCTCCCGCAAACAGTAATGTGACTGTATCCTGTGACTCACACTCTGCCAGATAAACTTCCTGATTCTGTTCTAATGCTTCCTGTAAAAGTATCTCATCCTGGCTCTGTTCTTTTTCAGGTTCTGCGCTTGCCGCAAAAATCTCCAGTGGTGAAGATGGCAAATGAAATATCTCATATACCACTTTTTCTTCTTCCGGCATTGCAAAATGCAGCAATACCATAGCCAGTACTCCCACTCCCAGTACACTGCCTAATACTCCAAAGAACAATCCCAGTAATCGTTTCCTGTGTTTCCTTCTTCGTTCCTTCATCTTAATAACCATGCCTTTCCAGCATCTTATGCATGTACAATATAAATATAGTGTAACACAAAAAGACCCCGGTATCAAACCGAGGTCCTGATTTATCTTAGATTAGAACTTAGCAACACTAACCTTTACGCCAGGTCCCATTGTTGTTGCAAGTGTGATGCTCTTTAAGTACTGACCCTTTAAGCTTGAAGGTCTAACCTTTACAAGAGCTTCTAACAGAGTGTTAAGATTCTGTAATAACTGCTCTTCTGTGAAAGAAGCCTTACCGATAGGGCAGTGAATAATGTTGGTCTTATCAAGTCTGTACTCAATCTTACCAGCTTTAATATCGTTAATAGCCTTAGTAACATCCATAGTTACTGTACCAGCCTTAGGGTTAGGCATTAAGCCCTTAGGTCCTAAAACTTTACCAAGACGTCCAACAACACCCATCATATCAGGTGTAGCTACAACTACGTCAAAGTCTAACCAGCCATCGTTCTGAATCTTTGGAATGAGTTCTTCTCCTCCAACATAATCAGCGCCAGCTGCTTCAGCTTCAGCTACCTTATCGCCCTTAGCGAATACTAATACTCTAACTGTCTTACCTGTTCCGTTAGGAAGTACTACAGCGCCACGGATCTGCTGTTCAGCATGACGTCCGTCACAGCCTGTTCTGATGTGTACTTCTACAGTCTCATCAAACTTAGCAGTAGCAGATTTCTTAACTAATGCTACAGCTTCTTCTGTCTCGTAAAAAGATGCGCGATCGATTAACTTCGCGGATTCAACATATTTCTTACCGTGTTTCATTCTTCTCTACCTCCGCTTACTCTTCTACTGTGATACCCATACTTCTTGCTGTACCGGCGATCATGCTCATAGCAGCCTCAAGGCTTGCTGCATTTAAGTCCGGCATCTTCAGTTCAGCGATTTTCTGAACTTCAGCCTTAGAAATAGTGGCAACCTTTGTCTTGTTAGGTGTTGCAGAAGCAGTTTTCAGATTGCAGGCCTTCTTTAAAAGAACGGCTGCAGGTGGAGTCTTTGTTACGAAGCTGAAGCTTCTGTCTGCATATACTGTGATAACAACAGGAATGATCATACCTTCCTGATCTGCTGTTCTTGCGTTAAACTGCTTAGTAAATTCAACAATGTTTACACCATGCTGTCCAAGTGCAGGACCAACTGGTGGAGCCGGTGTTGCTTTAGCGGCAGGAATCTGTAATTTAATATATCCTTCTACTTTCTTTGCCATTTTAAGGCACCTCCTAATTCATTCTCAGTTTTTCAACTGTTTTGTGGTAGTCTGGGTGGATGACCCTCCCACGCGGACTTACATTTGAAGTCCGGCTAATATTGTATTACAACTACACTATTTTGTCAATTGTTTGTTTACAGCTTTTTGACATCGGAGAAATTAATCTCTACAGGAGTCTCTCTTCCGAACATCTCCATGCTGATTGTTACGGTCTGGCGACCGGCATCAATCTTCTGAACCGTACCTACCGTATCCTTCCATACTCCGGCAGTAACAGAGATTACATCTCCTACAGCAAATGCTACGCTGATTTCGCTGCCAAAGTCAAGAGCGCGAAGCTCTTCGTCAGTCAACGGAACAGGTTTACTTCCCGGTCCTACGAAGCCCGTAACACCTCTGGTATTACGTACTACATACCATGCGTCATTATTATCCGCATCCATGTGAAGCAGAACATAACTCGGGAAAAGTTTTCTCTGGGAAACCTTATTCGTACCGTTCTTATCTTCTACTACTTCCTGAGTCGGCACTCTGACTTCAAGAATCTCGTTTTCAAGATGTCTGTTCTCGATTGCCTTCTCAATGTTGGCTTTTACCTTATTCTCGTATCCGGAATAAGTATGGACAACATACCAGCCCATTCCCTTGCCACTCTTGTTATCGCTGAGTGCCACATTGCTATGAGGCTCTTCATCGACGGGTTCCGGAATGATTTCAGGCTGTTCTTCCACTACAGGCTCCACATCTTCCTGTGGTTCTTCCTGTACAACAGGTTCCGGCATCTTTGGGGAAACCGGTTCCCATTCCTTCATCATTGGCTCAAAAATCTTTTTAGCTACTGCCCTATGTTCCTTCTTCTCTTCCATACCATTCAACCTCACTCTTACAATGCAGTTACGAAGTTAATTGCGAACTGGATCAGAGTATCCAGGAAAGTAATGACCAGACCCATTACAAGTGAAACACACAGAACAGCAACTGACTGTTTCAAAAGGTCTTCTTTGTTGGGCCATATGATCTTGTTAAACTCTGTCTTAACGCCTTTCCAAAAGCTGCCCTTTGGAGCATCTGTCTTCGCTGAATCTCCCATAGTATGCCTCCTGTGGATTCTAACTGTTATTTTGTTTCCTTGTGTAATGTGTGAGTCTTGCAGAACTTACAATACTTCTTGATTTCCATTCTGTCAGGATGAGTCTTCTTCTCCTTCGTGGTATTGTAGTTACGCTGTTTGCACTCTGTACAAGCTAAAGTAATCTTTGTACGCATAATTCCACCTCCGCTAGCGTTCTAATTTATTTACCTGTGTTCTAATCTGCCGTCCGTGATATTCTGTCTTGATGCATTCATAAAAAAGCATAAAAAAAAGACCTAATTCACATCTTGCCTAACAACTATATCATACCCCATTCATATCGTCAACTTTTTTTTGAAAATAGTCTTGCAAAAAAATCCCAAAAGCCTTGCCATCAGCTATTTTTCGTGCTATTGTGAAAGTGTGTAACAGGGTATGTTGGGTTCTATTTTTTTATTTAATTTTTATTTAAAAAGAAAGGAGGGCGCAGTATGCCAATTTCCTATGCTACACTTCAAATCTACGATCAATATCTGACAACCTATGGCAGCAAGCGCTGCTCCCGTTATGACACCCATGATTCAAAAGAGCTCAAAGAGCTATACAGTTCCATACAGTTAAAGAACCGGTTCGCACCGGTATATTTAAAGAGCCCTACTGTTGAAGAGATTTCTTATGCAATTCAGCTCAAGGAACAGGCTAAGTCTCTGCATGAAACGATAGATACGTTAAGCTGTGATGATGAGAATCAGCTTTTTTCCACTAAAACTGCCTATAGCGATCACCCTGGACAGGTCAGTGTTTCTTATGATCCGACAGAGAATCAAGGTGTTTCTTCTTATTATAAAGCACCTGCTCACTTTGTTATGTCAATTCAGGACTATGCGACTCCGCAGCGTAATACCTCCAGTTATCTGACCTCTTCCCAACCGGTCATGATGCCTGCCGGCAGCTATTCTTTTGATCTGATCACAAATAAACTGCACTATGAACTGCAATTCGACTTACAGCCGGGCGATACACATGATACCCTGCAACACAGACTCATGCGTCTGATCAACAATTCTGACCTGGGCGTACATGCCGAGGTCCTTCAGGACGACAATGGCCGCAGTGCCCTGCAGATTACCTCTGATGCTTATGGTATTCCTGCAAAAGGCAATGAGCATTTCCGCATTACGGATGACAATACTTCTCACAGCAGCGGCATGGTACATTACCTTGGTCTTAACAAAGACATTGAGCCAGCAAGAAATGCTGCCTATACAATAGATGGCGAACCCCAGTCTTCCTATGGCAATACTTTCCGGGTCTATGATGCATATGAAATCACTCTGCATCCTGAATCTGCTGCCGATAAGAACACTGAGATTCAAGTAGGACTTTATCCCGATCCGCAATCTCTCTCCTATAATATAGACGCCCTTGTAAAAAGCTATAATGCATTCTGGGAAAGTACGAAATCTGCGCCGGAACATTCAGAACGTTTAAGCGAAGATATGCATAGACTGCTGCAGGGGCATCAAAGTGAGATTGAGAAATACGGTATACAGGTCAATGAGGATGATACCCTTCTCTATCCGCCCAGAGAGGAAGCAGAAGAAGCAACTCCAATGGATCTGGATGCATTGCAGAACTTTGGCAGTCATTTGATCCGTAAATTAAGCTCCATCGCCATGGACCCTATGGAATACCTGAATCGGCAGATCTGTTCCTATCCCAATCCTGCCACTACTTATATCAATCCATATGTAACCAGTATCTACAGCGGCATGCTGTTCAATACATATTGTTAAAGGCATCATCTGATTCTTCCTCAAATGATGCCTTTTTGGTACCTATTATAATGAATATTTATAATTGCTCTTCTACCATGGTAAGTGCGGCACGAACCACCTTATCCATATCATAATATTTGTACTGTCCCAGTCTGCCTCCAAAGAGTACATTCTTCTCCTGTGCAGCTCTTTGCGCGTATTTCTCATACAATTCACTGTTATGTTTATCATTTACAGGATAATATGGTTCATCTCCTCGGCTCCATTCCTTTGGATATTCTCTGGTAATGACAGTCCCTTTCTGTGTGCCGAATTCAAAGTGCTTATGTTCAATAATGCGGGTATAAGGTACTTCTCTTTCTGTATAGTTCACTACAGCATTTCCCTGATAATTGTCTTCGTCTTCCAGATATTCTGTCTCAAAACGCAGGGAACGGTACGCCAGTTCTCCGTAACAATACTCATAAAATTGGTCGATCATACCTGTATACAGTACTTTTTCAAAAGTATCTTCACCGTCCATAGAGATAAATCCGCCATCTGTGTTCCGCTGGCAGAAAGTCTCATAATCGGTTCCAAGCTTCACTGGAATTCCTTCCAGAAGCTTCTCCACGATCTGTGTATATCCACCCTTGGGGATTCCCTGATATGGATCATTAAAATAATTATTGTCAAAGACAAAACGGACAGGAAGCCTTTTGATAATGAAGCTTGGCAGTTCCTTGCAGTCTCTGCCCCACTGCTTCTCCGTATAGCCTTTTACCAGCTTCTCATAGATATCTCTTCCGACCAGTGATAATGCCTGTTCTTCCAGATTCTTAGGCTCTGTGATATGCAGGTCTGCAATCTGTGCATCAATATGCTCTCTGGCTTCCTTTGGTGTCTTGATATTCCACATCTTGGCAAAGGTATTCATATTAAAAGGCAGGTTATACAACTCATCCTTATATCGTGCCACCGGGCAGTTAATATAGTGATTAAACTCCGCAAACTGGTTTACATAATTCCATACTTCTTTATCTGAGGTATGAAAAATGTGTGCTCCATACTCATGAACCTGAATTCCATTTACTTCTTTTGTATAAATATTACCGGCTATGTGATCTCTCTTCTCAATAACCAGACAGTCTTTTCCCCTTTTCTCCATCTCATGAGCAAAGACTGCGCCATATAGTCCTGCACCTACTACTAAATACTGATAATGCATTGGTAAGTTTCCCTTTCTGTTATGTTAACTTCAGTGTAATCCCTCTACCGTGTTAAGTCAACTCAAAAACCATTCTCCTGCGGTTTCCAGTCCCGCGCCATCTGTTCGTATTCTGCTGCCTTCTGTGTAAGTCGAAGCTTCTCCAGCTCATACTCTTCCTGTGGCAGCGCCCTGATATGCGGTGACTTGGCATATCTTCGATAGCTCAACGCCAGCGCCATCAAAGGTGATGTACCGCTGCTGGCAATATCAATCTCGCTTTCACTTTCAAAAGCCGCTGTATAGAACCAGTGTGCCGCCTCTGGATAATCTTCTTTCTTCAGGAAAAAGTAACCAAATTCCATGCACACTTCCGCAGAAGGAACCGTAATCTCACTACGAAGCCCTGTTTTTAGCATGGCTGCCGCATCATCACTTAACCGATAGATCTTTAAAAGTACTGCAATGATCTGTCTGGTCAGCAGTTCTTTGTTTCTGGCTGCCGCTTCTTCCAGCATCTTTTCCAGGAAAGTTCTTGCACGGACCAGCGTATCTTCGTCTCCTGCTTTATACAGCTCACGCAGATACATAGTCAATAATCTGTCAGAGAGCGTGCCTTTTTCCTCTATGATTCTGGAAAAAACACCGAAATCTCTGCCACTGTGGTCTCCCTGTGGTCTGTGACGTACTTCAATCTCACTGTCATATACAACAGGATTCGTATTTATGGTCTCATGAATAGGCTCAATCCACGTAAACTGCCGTAGTCTTTTAAAAAGCTTGGGTCTTAAATCTCTGGCAAAGTTCTCCGTAGGATGATTGATCTGCTCGGTAACATAAATCATCTGCACAATCTCTACTTCGGGAAGAATTGCCTGCTTCAGCAGCTGGAACTTCTTTCTGTTCTCTGCATCTATGTATTCATCTGCGTCCGCAGAATAGATATAATCCCCTGTTGCCTTGGAAAAGGCAAAATTTCTGGCTGCCGAGAAATCATTGCACCACTGGAAATCATATATTTTATCTGTATACTGCGCAGCTATCTCTTTCGTGCGATCTGTAGAACCTGTATCCACAATAATGATTTCATCCATTAACGCCTGTAGAGAATCCAGACAGTCTTTCAGAACTGCCTCTTCATTCTTAACAATCATACATAAGCTGAATCTTACATCTCCCATAGTTCTAACCCTGCCTTTCCTGATTCATTATGTCCTTTAAGTTCTCATGCTATATTTCAATAATTGTCTGATTATTTTCTATTTTATATGATAATTATACCGTATTAAATAAATTTACTCAACAATTATTCATTATTTTCTGTTATTATGTAAAGTTTTGTGTTAAAATAAAACCAACGATTTTATAAAACAATAAAGTAACAGGGGATACATGTAAAGAAAAGGGGATTTATATGGATTACAGACAGACTTATGAAATACTGTTAAAGACGATTTGTGAAAATGACAAGAGAATTCTGCAATTGCTGGCTCACATAAGCCAGTGCGATGATATGCTGTTGGAGTTGTCCCTGCAGACTTGTCCCAATCCAGTCACTCTACAGGCAATTACTCTCAAAAAAGATCGCCTGATTGAGCAGTTGGAGAACGCCAGCGCCGATGAAGAACAGTATGTGTCACAGCTTAGCAGTATTGCTTCTTTGTGCAACGAGGTCACTTCCCATCCACTGTATCTGAAAATGGATCTTCTCCATGCTGCGATCAGTGAGCGTATGAAGCTGGTACTTCATAAGGAGGATGCAAGCAATCCGTTAATCACCAGTCAGTTGTCAGAATATCAGGAGAAGCTGGAAATGGATATACGTATTCAGGAAGTTCCAAGAGAGAAACGCCATATCTTCTACGTATATCCAAATAAATAATCAGCCCAGAAGCTCCAGAAGTTCTTCTCTGGAGAATGTCGGATTATCCATATTCTCTCCACCAAGAACCTGGTCCGCCAGTTCCTGTTTCATCTCCTGGAGCTTCAGAATCTTCTCCTCTATGGTATCTTTGGCTATCAGCTTATATACCGTAACGACATTCTTCTGTCCAATTCTGTGTGTTCTGTCCGTTGCCTGGTTCTGCGCTGCCAGATTCCACCACGGATCAAAATGTATCACAATATCAGCACTCGTCAGATTGAGTCCTGTTCCACCGGCTTTTAATGAAATAAAGAATACCGACACTTCATCCCGGTTAAATGCTTCTACCATTTCAATTCGCTGTTCCTTTGGCGTCTGACCGGTCAGTTTATAATAGGAAATCTGCTCTGCATCACTGCGTTTTGCCAGCAGCTCCAGCATGGAAGTAAACTGGGAAAATACCAGAATCTTATGTCCACCTTCTATGGCGTTATGCAGTAATTCCATACACATTTCCAGCTTCGCCGCACCACCCTTATAATTCTCATATACAAGCAGCGGGTTACAACAGATCTGCCGCAGCCTGGTAAGCTCTGCAAGCAGTTGCAGCTTTTTCTCACGAAACTGTGCATCTGTCTGACCATTAAGCAGACGTTTGAGATTCTGTACATTTGCCGTATAGAGCTGTTGCTGCTCCTCTTCCATTCTGGCATACACTGCTTCTTCCAGCTTATCAGGCAAGTCTGCCAGCACCTCTTTTTTAAGGCGTCTCAGAATAAAAGGCGTAATCATTCTGCGAAGACACATCATGGCATCCTGATCCTGCTGTTCCACAATGGGCGCTTCTATCTCTTCTTTAAACTGCTTATATCCATAGAGAAATCCCGGCATCAGATAGTCAAAGATACTCCACAGCTCGCTCAATCTGTTCTCCATAGGTGTACCTGTCAATGCAAACCTGGTTCCCGCATGAATCATCTTCACCGCCCTGGCAGCCTGCGTGCTCTGATTCTTAATGAACTGTGCTTCGTCCAGTATTTCACAGAAGAATTCTGTATTTTCATAGTTCTCAATATCCCTCTTGAGCAGGTCATAGGAAGTGATCAGAATATCCATGTCTGTGCTCTCTTCTACCAGTCTTTTTCTGGAAGCTGCATCTCCTGTGACCATGACAGGGTGCAGGCTTGGAGCAAAACGTTCTATCTCACTTTGCCAGTTATACACCAGCGAAGCCGGGCAGACGATCAATGTCCTGTGTCTTTCTGTCATCAAAAAGGCAATGACCTGCAACGTCTTGCCAAGTCCCATATCATCCGCCAGAATACCGCCAAAGCCATTTGCCTGTAAAGCTTTGAGCCAGCGAAATCCGCTCTTTTGATATTCTCTCATGATCTGCTCAAGCTCCTTGGGGACTTCATATTCGCTGTCTTCCATGGCACGCATATTTCTGACCAGCTGCCTGAAATCCGTATCCCGGCGGATATACTCTGCACCCTCCTCATGAACCAGACTATCCAGAAACAGTGCGCGATACCGTGGAATCTGTATCTCTCCGCTTCTGATCTGTCTTGCCGTCAATTGCAGACCATCCACCAGCTCTACCAGATTCTCCAGCCTTGTATCCTGCATATTCAGAAATGCGCCTGAACGCAGACGATAATATTTCTTGCGTCGATTGTACTTTGTGAGCACTTCAGCCAGTTCGTCCAGTGACAACTCGCTGGAATCCAAAGTCAGATCCAACAGACCGCTTTTTAGTGAAATCCCCATGGAAAAAGCAGGTGTATTCAGAATCTGCACCTTTTTCATCTTCTCTGATATATAGACCTCTCCCAGCTCTTCCAATGCATGTATGCCGCTTTGCAGAAATTCATAAATCGCATCTACATCCTCACGCAGCACCCTGCGCTGGCTTTTGCCATCATATTCCGGGAAAAAGGCACTGACTGCGGCGTCCATCTCCATCTCCCGCTGCACATCCCGCTTCTGCGATATGGAACCGGACGGCATATCAATAAAACGTGCCGCATCATTCTCTACGGAAAAGACGTCATAACTCTCTTCTCCATAAATCGCACATAATCTGCATGTAATCTCATCATATTCCGGCATATCCAGATAAATGGCAAACTGCACCTGATCAGGGAGATAATTCTCCGGGCGAAATTCCCGAATCTGCACATCATAATGTTTTTCAAGTTCCGGTAATAAATCCCTGCAAAAAAGCGGCAGCTCCCGCTCTGCAATAAATACGCTGTTGCCGCCTTGCTCATTCATATATGTGCGAAAGCCCCGGATTGGGCGTATTGCATCCAGGCTTGTCCGATATATGATACCCGCATCGCTGTCATAGGCATAGGAATATGCTGCACCTTCTGTCATAGGCATGGACCGCGCAAGCAGCCGGATGCCAGAGGGAACACCTATAACATTCAAAGGAATCGGTGGCTCCCCTTCCTGCACCGTATACTGTACGGGATTCGTAAAAACCGTCTCCATTTCAAAAGGCATCTGAGACTCTTCCATGATCTCCATGAATCTGTCCAACTGCACGCCTGCCAGTGGAATCTCTCTTCTGACATCATTTCTTGTATAATATTGATAGATATTCTGTCCACCACGGGTCTGAAAATCCTTCATGATATCCACAAGGAAAGCCGCAAGCGGTGCACTTTCCTTGTCAAAAGCCGACATATGATGGTAAAATGCCAGCTTCGCACCATAAGACTTATACTCAGAATCCGCCATAAGTCTTGCGAATTCTCCTATATCTTTTAATACATAAAGCTTCGTAATTCCAATGCGAAATTCCACAGAAAGCTTACCATGGTAGTCATGGCAGCAGGGTATAAGCTGTACTTTGCCCCGTACTGCAGGCTGCTTAAAAGGAAGCTGCTGTTCCAGTCCCTGATTCATCAGGATTCGATACATACCTCTGTCCGTCTGTGGCATGGAGCGTTGTCTGGTAAGGTGCTCCCGCTCCGGTGTTTTGCCATATAAGGCACTGCCTTTTACAATACCGGGCGTTGCTTCCAGCTGTGCTATCTTCTCCGGGAATTCTACCTTGAGCTTCTTCGCCGGGGCTTCCTGCTTACGCCGTATATCCTCTCTTACCTGAAAATAGCGAAGCAGCGTTGCTACACAATGCTTACAAAGACCGGCATATTCTACATGGGCAGGACATTCGCAACGATAAGAATGCAGTTCTTTGGCTTCTTCATCTACCACCACTTCCGTGTTATAGCATCTCCAGCTGCTTCCCTGTACATATGCTTTGATCTTCTTACATGGTATTTCTTCTATATATACATCCTGAATCTGAATATGCTGCACATTGCCACTCTGATACAGCCATTTACCTCTCTGAAATACCTGTTGTGATGTATCCTTGCGAATATCTGTCTCTGTATACATAATATCCATGCCTTCCTGTTATCCTATACCGCTGACGACTCAGAACCCATGTGCAAATCGCAGCTTCAATGCTTTGTCTTTGCTTATGTGGGTCTGCATAATTACCTTATAGCAGATTATAGCACAAAATGGCGGCTTGCACATACTTTCTTAATGATAGATACCGTTCCTTGGATGACTCAGGAAGCGGTATCCCTCTCCCCATTTCGTCTCAATGTATCTTGAAATCTCACCATCATCCTTCATCTTCCTGCGCAGCTTGGAAATATGCATGGCTACTGTATTCTCACGAACATTCACATAAGGCAGTCCCCAGGCTTTCTCATAGATATCTTTTCTGCTGACTAATACATCTGCACTCTCCATCAGTACCTGCAATACCAGAGCTTCCATCTTCATAAGCACAATCTTCTCACCATCCATTTCCAGAACCGAATTCTTCGTATCCAGAATTACATCTGAAACTGCAATTCTGCCGTCTTCCTGATATTGTACCGGCTTAACGCTCTTACGACGATGATTCACACTGGCAATACATTTTGCCATTAATTGAACCGGAGGCGTTGCAATGGGCATATAATCCGCAATCCCCCTACGATACGCACCTACCACGCTGATATCGTCCATATCCTTGCCCATCATAAACATCGTGACATCGTCTTTTCTGTCCAGAATCTCCATTGCCAGTGTATATCCTGATTTGTTTGCCATATAGTCATCTACAACTACCACATCATATTGTTCCTGTGTAGCCTTACGATATCCCTGAAAAGGCACGTGTTCTATGGTTGCATCCATATTCCACATGGTGCAGGCTTTCAGGTAGCCTGCGTCTCTGCCATCTTCTTCAATAATAAACAGAACCTTTGCGGAAATATCATCCGATACTGACAGTAAGTTTCTCATATGGGTTCTCCTTCCTCATATCTGGTCGAAAATTAATTTTCTTTCTAACCTATTTTAGCATATTGTCTGAATATAATTATTATTTAATGTATTTTTGTCCTATGTATGATATACTTGTCTTGTGTTGTGTTATATATCCATACTACAATTGTTAATGGGCTGCCTGCAGTCCTGTCACCTCGCAAAGGAGGAACTTCTTATGAAAAAAATTCGCGCACTCGAACCTCAGCTCCTTGTCCTTGAAGCCCTTACCTATAATCAATGGGTCATCACAATGGGACAGCTGCTGCAAGCAACCAGTATGGATCTATACATACATTGCGTAAATGTTGCCTCTATCGCTGCCCATATGGCACTCTTTGGTAATCGCCAAATGCTCAATGAGCAGGGTATCTCTCCTATTTCTCTGGTATTAGGCGCTTTTCTCCATGATATTGGTTATATTGGGAAGGGATGTTGCTCTGCCTGTGGCAAAAATCCCCAGTCTATGTCTTATATGGAGCAGCTGGCTTTTGATGAACATATCAGTGCCGGTCTCGAACAGGTCAAGCATCATACGGATGACCCTGTTGTTCTGGATATTGTATCCATGCATCACGAATATCTCAACGGAACCGGTTATCCAAATGGCTGTCAGTCTGAAGATATTCCACCTCATGTCAGACTCGTCTCCATTGCCAATTCCTTATGCTCTTATCTGGAAAATACACAGCATACATCTTCTGATTCTACGCCTATGCTTATAACTGAGTTATTGGATTATCTGCATAATGAAGCAATCAGCGGGAAATACGATATTACACTTCTGAATGCATTTTTCGATGGCATTATGAGCTATTATGACAGTCTTATTCCTCTGCACAACGGTTTGCGCGATTATTGCTCAGAAAAAGGATAAGCAACAGAATTGCTATCAGCCCCAGTATGCCCAGTCCTACAAGGAAGGACGCATTGGCTCTGCCCAGTTCTGCCTGATAGGCGGCTGGATTCTGGGGTGAAACGGCATCCTGATCGTAGTTGGTATTATCATCTGTTCCTGTATGTTTTATCCATGGGGCGTCATCTGTACTTGTGTGACTCTCCCATGGAGTATCATCGGGGATGGTGGTCAAGGCTGTAAAGTCAGGCACAATTGTTGATGCAGGCGTTACAATTTCTGTATTTTCCTGTTTATTGCCGTCCGCTGGTAATTGTGATGGATTCAAACTGTCTGTGAACATGAATGTGCCATCATTTATGTTCGTAATATCATTCTTGCTTAGCACTCCGTTTATCAGATCGTTAGGGATATCTGGTTTATTTGTTGTTCCATTATTGATATCACCCGGATTCGCGGTGCTTCCGCGATTCAAACTGTCTGTGAACATGAATGTGCCATTACCTATATTAGTAATATCATTCTTGCCAGGTACTCCGCAGATCGAATTGTTTGGAATGTTTGGTTTACTTGTTGTTCCATGATCTGAATGACCGGGGTTATTCGTTGTTTCATTATTAGAGCTGTCCGATTTACCAGTTGAGCCACTATCTGAGTTATCTGGTTTTGTTGTGCTTCCGCTGCTGGAATCTCCCGGGTTCGTGGTGTTTCCATTATTAGTGTCATCTGGGTTCAAAGTGTTTCCATTGTTGGAATTATCCGGGTTTGTTGCGCTTCCATTATCGGAGTC
>CAVBMG010000039.1:18770-28979 GCA_963596435.1 Agathobacter sp. | reverse complement strand
ATTCATCACATAACTTGAATTCCATATATTCTATTTCCATTCCAGGCTTAGGAAAAGCAAGTTCCAGATTATATCCACCCTGCTCTAACCGTACTCTGAGCAGTTTCTGCATGATCCATCTGCCATCTGTTCCATTTGTCTGGAAAGTAATCATGTCCGTACCATTCAGTTTTGCTTTACATACGGTCTGTGCTCTGTCACTATATGGACACATCATTTTGACGATCACATCATAATTACCATCCCGGTCTATGCAGAAATGCTTACTCTCATATGACTGATCTGCCCATCTGAGGCAATGATCTTCTCCCAGTTCATTCATACTGTCATTCTGGTCATTTGCATGAATAAACGGAATTTCTATCTTCATGTCCTTTCTACGTTCAAAAGCAGGAGTATCCATCAGAAATCTGCATATATTCATAGCACATTGCTGCAACTGTGCCACTTTTAAACGACCTGTTTCCAGGGCTTCTATTGTGTCATCTTCATATGCATTGATCTCCGCACCGTTATTATTTACTACCATATAGATATCGTTCTGGGCTATGACCATATCTGCTGTACGCTGTCTGGAGGCTTCTCCGCCTTTTATTACATCATTCATCTGTGCCCACCAGTCTGTCATGACAATGCCTGTATATCCCCATTCTTTTCGCAATATGGTCGTGGTCAGGTCATAATTGGATGCTGTCCAATATCCATTAACCGGATTATATGCCGTCATTAAGGATCTTGCCTTGCCTTCTCTGACTGCTATTTCAAATCCTTTGAGATAAATTTCTCTTAATGCTCTCTGGGAAACAACCGCATTCACAACATGTCTGCCTGTTTCCTGAGAATTGCAGGCAAAATGCTTAATTGTAGCGTACACATGATTATGCGCCAGTCCCCGGACTACACAGGCTGCCATCTTGCCTGTTATTAATGGATCTTCTGAATAATATTCAAAATTTCTTCCATTCAGAGGATGTCTGTGTATATTCATTCCCGGTCCTAGCAAGGTATCAATATTATTTTCACGCATTTCACTGCCCATCATTGTAAACAGGCTCTCTATCAGTGCCTCATCCCATGTACATGCCAGCAGAGTTCCTATCGGCACCTGCGTTGCATAAGAGCCATTGTCCATGCGGATTCCAGAAGGTCCATCTGCGCAGCATCCGACAGGAATCCCAAATCCCATCAGATTATCAGAAACCCCTCCAAATGCTGCTGCCGTTCCCGGTGTCACCTTGATACTGCACATGCCTTCGCCTCTTACGATAGCTGCCAGATCCTGTCTGGATAACTGTGCAATGAACTGCTCCATCGTACAGTTATGACTGGCAACATCCTCAAGCTTCAATCCCTGATCTCCTGTATATGCATATTCCTGTGGCATATTGTCCGCTATGCGTTCTTCCAGTGAAACCGTTCTAAGTGGTGTCGGTTCATAGGTAATCTGTATATTCTCACCATTTCTCACAGCACGCATCCTTGTAAAGGCTTCTGATGGTGCCAGTGCTTCCTCGTGATTTGATATTACAACTGTGTCATTTATATAATAGCTTTCTCTGCCATTTATCATGATACGTTCTGCATCCCTGACATTATTGCCCGCATAGAATCGGTATTCTCCCTTTTCCACAACATATGCATTTCTGTGTCCTGACACACCACTGTCATCATAGGATGCCATTCTTTCTATGGGAATACTGATCTTAACCCTGCTTCGTTCTCCACAGTCCAGTTGTTCTGTCTTGCAAAAGCCAATTAATTCTCTTGCAGGTCTTCCAAGTCTGCTGTCAACTGCTTCTACATAGAGTTGGACTACTTCTCTGCCACTGTATTCATCACCGATATTGGCTACCACTGTCTCAAAATCCAGTACTGCATCCTTTCCACTTCCGTTGACCTCAATTGCACTGTCAGATAGGGCAAACTGCGTATAAGACAAACCATATCCGAATGGATATAATACATCCTGCTGCGCAAAAGTCTCAAAATAACGATATCCTACGTAGATATCTTCCTGGTAAACATTTTTTACAGCCCCTCCAAAATTGTTATCGGACGGATAACATCTGATATCCCGTGCAATGGTATCTGTAAGTCTTCCCTGAAAAATTTCTTTGCCTGTCAATACATCTGCAATGCCATTTCCACCTTCCATTCCTCCCTGCCATGCATACACAATCGTTTTCATTGTACGGCATGCTTCTTCCTGGAAGAAACTCATATCTATAATATTAGAAACATTCAGTACAAGGACCACCTGATCAAATGCCGCACATACCTGTCTGATCATCTCTTTCTCTGCCTGGGTAAGAAGATAACTTCCTTCTCTGACTGCATTATCCTTATCTTCCCCTGCAGTTCTTCCAATCACGATCAATGCCTTATCAGATTCTGCTGCCGCCTGCGTGGCTATCTCATATGTAATCGGCATTTCCCGCTGATTCCATGGTTCACATGCCCAGCCTCCTCCGCCATTATCAAATGGATGCTCCTCTAACCACTTTGTATAACACTGTGCCAGCGTTTCATTCACTACTACTCTTCCACTATCTCTTAATCCGTCCAGCAAATTCGTTGTATAGGGTACATTTACAGCTCCGCCTGAACCGGTTCCACTGCGGTAATACTCTATCTGACATCTGCCAAACACTGCGATTCTCTCCTGTGCGATAAACGGTAAAATCTTATCCTCATTTTTTAACAATACGGCGCCCTGCGCTGCCGCCCTTCTGCATAACTGTGTAAATTCCTGATTTATTTTCATATATTCTCCTTTATAGTAAAAACGTTTTTATTTTTCTGCCCTTTTTTTATTCCTTTTCTCTTGCTTCTTCTTTTATTTTTTTCATATGCTCACGAATCTTGGCTTCATAGCCATTCCAGGACGGCTCATAATATTTCTTGCCCGTCAATTCATATGGTAAATACTGCTGTTCCACATAATGATTTGGATAATCATGTGCATATTTATATCCTGTTCCGTGTCCCAATTTCGCTGCTCCTTTATAATGTGCATCCTGTAGATGCGTTGGTATTGGCAGATTGCCGCTTCTTCTTACTTCTTCATTGGCTGCAAAGATAGCATTGCAGGCTGAATTACTCTTAGGTGCACATGCCACATAAGTTGCTGCCTGTGACAGAATAATCTGTGCCTCCGGCATGCCGATACGCTCTACAGCCTGTGCTGCCGATACAGCAACGGTCAACGCCTGTGGATCTGCATTCCCCACATCCTCAGAAGCACATATCATGATACGTCTGGCTATGAAAGCCACTTCTTCGCCGGCATATAGCATCTTCGCCAGATAATAGACCGCTGCATCAGGATCTGATCCACGCATGCTCTTAATAAAAGCAGAAATCGTATCATAGTGATTATCTCCGTTCTTATCATAAAGTACGCGCCGCTTCTGTATACACTCCTGTGCTACTTCCAGTGTAATATGGATCTTACCATCCTCACTTCTGTCTGTGGTCATAACACCAAGCTCTATGGCATTCAATGCATGTCTGGCATCTCCCCCTGACAGATCAGCCAGAAATTCCAGTGCATCCTCATCTATTACAGCATCAAAGGCTCCCATGCCTTTCTCTTTATCATAGACCGCACGATGAAGCAGCTGTTTGATATCCTCTTTGTCCAATGGCTTCAGTTCAAATATAACAGAACGTGATATCAAAGCGCCATTCACTTCAAAATAGGGGTTCTCTGTAGTAGCTCCTATCAGAATAATCGTTCCATCTTCTACAAAAGGCAACAGATAATCCTGCTGACTTTTGTTAAAACGGTGTATCTCATCAATAAAGAGTATGGTACGTTTACCATACATAGCCATGGTGTCTTTTGCCTTCTGAATGACTTCTTCCATATCCTTCTTACCGGCTATGGTAGCATTGATCTGGGTAAATTCTGCACTTGTCGTATTGGCAATGACCTTGGCAAGTGTCGTCTTCCCTGTTCCTGGCGGTCCATAGAATATAATAGAGCTTAATTTATCCGCCTTAATCGCACGGTACAGCAGCTTGTCTTTTCCAATAATATGGGACTGTCCTACTACTTCATCCAGTGTAGTGGGTCTGAGTCTTGCTGCAAGTGGCGCTTCTTTCTCAAGGTTGGTCTGTTTCATATATTCAAAGAGATCCACTTCTGATGCCTCCTTATTTCGTTATTATAAGAATAAGTATAACAACCCCCAGACGGCATTTCAAGTGGGTTATAATTCACAGGGCAGACTTATTTTGCCTGCCCCATAAATACTTTCTATTCACCTAATTTGATCACATTCTTCGCCATCTTCTCATTCTTCACTGCTACAATGGCATCCCAGTTATTATCTGCAAGGAACTGCTCATATTCATCCAGTGCTGCTTCAAAGGATGTATCATCACCTGCACGGAGCATACTTACCAGAGAAGTTGCCCATTCTGTCTTGATCGCACTATAGGAACGTGCTTCTGCTGTACCGGCATCAGGATCTGTATTCTCCAGAATGAAATGTGGAACCAGCTTACCCTGTCCCCATGCCTGCATCTGCTTAATGGACTCCGGATAAGCATCATCACTGAGTGCTTTATATTTATCATGTCCAAAGAAGATAAATTCTCCAAGTCTGTATTCTTTCTTGAATCGGTCATTTTCTTTTTCCTGAATTTCCTTGATCTCAGGAAGAAGCTCGTACTTACCTTCTGCATTCACTGTATATGTAACACCCTCTATACCATATGTTGTAAGAATCTGACCTTCCTCACTTAACAGATAAGTAAAGATCTGGATAGCCTTTGCTGGGTCGCTGCATGACTTGGTAATATAGGATACCATCCAGCCGCTGATTCCTGCCTGATTCAATGTCGGTGCATTACCTGTTGTGCTCTGTGGTCCATCAATTGCGATATACATGGCATCAGGGTTCTCTGACATCCATGTTGTAAGGAAGCCGGAGCACTGTGGTGTACCTTCCATCATGATACATGCATACTTACCTGACTTCACCTTTTCCTCAAAAGCTGTTCCATCATCTGCAAAACTGTCATCACTGATACATCCGTTTCTATATGCCTGATTAAAGGTTCTGATCCAGGACAGATAATCATCATCCAGATTTCTATTATAGAAGGTATTGTCTTCGTTCTTCAAAGGCACACCTATGAAATCCTGAAAAGAATCTCCCATAGAACCTGTAGAATCTGTAGTGAAAGCATTAAATCCCAGAGGATATAATTCAGGATACTGTTCCTTGATCTGGGAAAGAACATTCAGAAATTCCTCCTGAGTTCCCATGGAAGGCTTTCCCAGTGCTTCATATACATCTTTTCTGATTACAAATGCAGTTTTTGCATATAACATTCCACTTTCATAATCTTCTTTGGTATTGGAATAATCTGCATAGCCATATCCTTTGCCATCATCCAGCTGCAGCCAGCTTATGGTTTCGTCGGATGCAACCTGTCTGAAATACGGATCATACTGATCAGCCAGTTCATATAATGGATATGCCCATGAATCTGCTTTGAGAGCTACCTGAGAAGAAGAATCAAATATAGTAATCAGATCCGGCATATCTTCTCCTGCAAAATAGGTATTGAGTTTGGTATCATCACCTGTTATGAAATTAATCTTCACATGCAGATCTTCTTCCATCTTCTGAGTCACAATATCATTACCCCATTCACTGTTCCACCAGTCTGCATTTACGTACCAGGTAAGCTCTGTCATTTCTTTCGTATCCAGTTTCCATGCAGGGGTCGAAGCATCTACTGTATAACGGCTTGAAATGTCTTTTGAAGCTTTCATATCTGCCTTGGAAGCCCCCCCATTTCCACATCCTGTCAATGCTGTCATAGCCGCCATTGACAAAGAAGCACTCAACACAATTCCTTTTCTCACTGCTTGTTTTCTACTACCTTTCATAGTGAACCTCCATATATTGATATTTATTCTTTTACAGCACCCAGCATCATACCTGATACGAAATGCTTCTGTAACATGGGATATACGATTATGATGGGAACTGTGGTGATCACAATTGTCGCAAGCTGTACGCCTTTGGTTGTTGTCTCCATAACAAAGCTGCCCACACTCATCGTCTGTGTCTGCTGTTGTACGATAATCTCATATAACTTCATCTGCACAGGATACAGATCTTTGTTCGTTACATATAACTTAGCTGTCATAAAATCGTTCCACTGATATACACCATTAAATAATGCTATGGTTGCAAGTGCTGGTTTAGACAATGGAAGAATAATTCTTAAAAACACTGTCCATACACCTGCTCCATCAATTTTGGCTGATTCTTCAAGTGACGGAGGCACTTGTCTGAAAAAATTCATTAAAATGACCATATCGTAATAACTAAAAAGCTGCGGCAATATGTATACCATGAAATTGTTAAGTAGTCCCAGATTCTTCATTAACAGATAAGTAGGAATCATACCTCCTGAAAAGAACATGGTAATGACTCCCATTGCTGTATACAGCTTTCTTCCCCTCAGATACTGCTTGCTCATTGCAAAAGCTACCATGGAACAGAAAAACAAATGAGTTATCACACCGATCACAGTCTTGGCAATGGATATGAGATATGATTTCCATATGCTGCTGTCTCTTAAAACCGTACGATAATTTTCCAGTGAATATTCTTTTGGAAAGAAGATGAATCCTCCTTCTGCCAGTGCCTTGCCGCTGCTAAAAGAAGAGATCACAATGTTCCACAGCGGTACAACAATGATAACCGCAATCAGTACGAGCAGCAGGTTATTCACTATATCGAAGACTTTTTCTGAACTTATATTAAGATGTTTCTCTTTCATGTCTCCTACCTCCATTACAAAACTGATTCTTCATTGACTTTGCTTGTGAAATAATTTGCAATCAAAAGCAAAATTACAGATACAATTGATATGCCAAGTCCTACTGCCGTTGCATAGGAGAAATCTCCCTGAGCAATACCCATTCGATATACATAAGAATCAATAACTTCTGCCTTGACTCTATTCTGTGTGTTCATCAAAACCAACGTCTGATCCAGATTAGAGCGAAGTAATCCACTGACTGTCAGTATAAAATTCAAACAAATGATAGTCTTCATCAATGGAAGCGTAATGCTCCATATCTGCCGAAGCCTGCTTGCACCATCAATACGCGCTGCTTCATAATATGTCGTATCAATACCTGCCATTGTTGCAAGATACAGAATCGTTCCCCATCCGGCTTCCTTCCAGACATCAGAGAGAACCGCAATCCACCAGTATTTATCTGCATCCAGTAAAATGTTCTTAGGCTCCTGCCAAATACCAAGTGCCATAAAAATCTGGCTGAACATTCCTGTCGTTGCCATCCAGCTTATCATCATGCCTCCAAGAACAATCCATGAAAGGAAATGTGGAAGATATGAGATTGTCTGTACAATTCTTTTGAATGGCCCATCTTTCACTTCATATATCATGACTGAGAGAATAATAGGTAAAGTAAACCCAATTGCCAGTTTCAAAAGACTGATTCCAAGCGTATTGCCCACAGACTGCCAGAAATATTTATCCTTCAGTGCAATCTTGAAATTCTCCATTCCTACCCATTTGGCACTGGATAATGTATCAATGACTGTATAATTCTTAAATGCAATCGTAAGTCCATAAATTGGCATATAAGAAAATATGATCATAAATATAATGCCGGGGATGACCATGACCTGCAGCCCTGCCTGCTTTCTGATATCTCTCACAAATGTCTGCCATTTTTCTTTCATTGTGATTCCTCCATTTTTTACTGTTCGGTTTAATAAAAACGTTTTTATTAATGTTTTAAAAAAATCAACAAATACATTTTCATGTTTTGTTGGTATATAACGCCCTTAAATAAAAACGTTTTTATTTGTTGGCATTATAATAGCATTTTGCCATTTATTTGACAATACCTTTTGTGTTTTTTTTATATTTTTATGCTGTTTGCTGTTTTTTATTGTGCATAATTTAGAATTTATTTGCAAAAAAATATGTCTACACAATCAAGTATGTAGACATATCACTTATCTTTTTATTTATTTTTACCAAATACGATATTTGCCGCTTAAAGCCAGAAATGCAAAGAAATACAGGCAATTATCATAATATCTTCTCACTCCGGTGCGCATGGGTGTGTTCCAGAAACGCTCTATCCATTCATTCGTAAATGGATTGTTGGCAGCCAGAGCCCCCTGCGCTACTGTAGCAATAATGGCTACAGGATGCAGTACACCGTTCTGTGCCACGGTACCATTGATTTCATAGGTGTGAAACTGATTTCTTCTGGCATCTTCAAGCAGAAATTCCTGTAATCTGTCTGCCGCAGCACATTGCCCTTCGTCAATACCGAACCATTCATAATCCAGACCAATATTGGCTACTGTGCGGTAGGAATCACTATAGAACCAGTCATGTCTGTCATTAGACCAGCCAAGCTTTCTGCTCATAGGACTACCATCAAACTCTGCATATTCTGCGGACATTCCTGTGATAGGAGAGCATGCCTGCACCAGATATTTACGGCTTGCCACTGCTGCCTGCGCCCAGAAATCCCGGTCTTCCTCATCTGCCCACTTACTGAACAGTTCATAGAAATGTGGCAAATGATAAGAAGGGTCTGTAAAATCAATACCGGGTACGAACAGAATCTGATGATTCTGCAGGTTCCACATGGGTGCTCCCTGCCTTCCTGCGCTTCCTTTATGTAAGCATGCCTTTAAGATTGCTCTGGCTTCCTGCGCATAGGCATAGATTCCCTCTCCTTCTCCCCATCTATGGGATGCAAAGAACAGAGCCATGGCAAAGAATTCTTCTCCATCCGGGGCAGGACCATAAGCATTCTTGGTTCCATCTACAGCACAGGACCAGGCAAAATATCCTTCATTTTCACCCTCTGTCATATACATATAGGTCTTCGCCCACTTCCAAAGACAGTCAAATTCCTTCTTCATATCCAGCTGCACACACAGCATCATTCCATAAGACATACCCTCTGTTCTGACATCCAGATTACCTGTGTCCATAATATATGCCATATCTTCCCCTACGGGGTAGTATACTCTCTCCTGCTCTTCTCCATGAAAATAGAATCGGATGATTTCCTGCAAGCGTGTCTCTATCTCATCCTGATGAATTTCCAGTTCTGCAAAAACATTTCGATATTCTTTCTTCGCAATATCTGCCATTTCGTCACCCCTCCATACTTGTCACTGTTTCATTTCCTTACGTTCATTGTAAGCAAAATCCAACGGTTTATCTCTTTAAAAATTGTGATGTAATGTTCAAATATTGCTAAGTATTTTACGAATGCAGCTCCCTCCTTAGCAGATTCAGCAGATTGCGGTAACTGTTCATAACTTCCGCATGATGCTCCATAATATAGTCTGTTCTGTCTTCTCTGGCAGCAGCTTCCAGAGCTCTGGCGTCCTCTGCCAGCCCCTTGGCTCCGATAGACAGGGATTTACTCTTCAGCGCATGCACCAGAACCTGATAGTTCTTCCAGTCCTTGTCCTGATAATACTGCTCTATTTCTTCTGTTTTATCTGAATCCACATAGGAATGCAGTACTTTTTCATATACTTCTTCACTTTGCGCACAATACTGGATTCCAGACTCTGTATCAAGGAAAGTCAGCCTGTCAACCAGCTTCCTGTCCTGTCTGAGTGCCTTTTCCACAGCCTGTAGGAAATCAGCCGGAAGAAATGGCTTATGAATTACACCCACAATCTGATTCTTCCAACTCTCTGCTTCCTCTTCCAGATTCTCCGAAGCTGACAGAAACATAACTGGAATCTGTGCGGTTACAGGATTACTCTTTAATCGCCTCAAGGTCTCCTGTCCGTTCATCTGTGGCATCTCCATATCCAGCAGAATAAGCTGTACGGTATTCTGCTGTAGATATTTTAAGGCTCCTGCTCCTGAAGAAGCTTTTCCTACCTCATAGCCCTGCTCTTTCAGGAACTTTTCTGCCAGATAGAGACTCATCGTATCATCATCTACCACAAGAATCTGTATAAGATCATCCGCGGATTTTGCAGCTGTCTGCTGGTTCTTAGGTTGTGCTGTTTCCTCTTTCTGCATGGATACTTTCTCTGATGGAAGATACTTGATCAGAAGCTTCTCCAGTCGATTACCCTGTATCGGCTTGGCAAGATAGTCTCTGAAACCAAGTTTAAGATACTCTTCTCTCATTCCTGTCAACGCATTGGC
>CAVBMG010000039.1:0-18436 GCA_963596435.1 Agathobacter sp. | reverse complement strand
ATTGTCTGTGGTAATGTAACAGTGAAGCAGGAGCCCTCTCCATATACACTCTGCACCTGAATGGAGCCATGCATCAGTTCTACCAGCTGATGTGTAATGCTAAGTCCAAGTCCTGTACCTTCTATATTATAATTTCTGGACGTATCCAGTCTCTCAAATTTATGGAAAAGCTTATCCAGGTTCTCAGGCTTAATGCCGATTCCTGTATCTTTTACCTGTAAGACGAGTTGCAGACAATCTCCCTCTATTGTTCCCTTTACATTTATGGTCACTTTCCCGGTCTCTGTATATTTCACGGCATTGGTAAGAAGATTGGTAAATATCTGACGAATGCGCACTTCATCTCCCCTTAGAATCCTGGGCAGTGTCTCTTCGCATAATACTTCTGATTTTAACCCTTTCTTTTCCAGTCTCTCTGCAATCATATTGTAGCTATCATTAATCAGTGAACCAAGCTCATACTCCATGGAAATAATCTCCATTTTACCGGATTCAATCTTTGAAAAGTCCAGAATATCATTGACAATCGTCAGTAATGTATTGGCTGCTGCATGTACGCTGGCAGCATATTCATAAACCTCAGGATTCTCCTCTTCACGAAGAATCATCTCATTCATACCCACAATGGCATTGATGGGAGTTCTGATCTCATGAGACATATTGGCAAGGAAATCACTCTTCACACGATTGGCAGCCTGCGCCTGTTCCTTTGCCTGCTCCGCAGCTTCCACCGCTTTGACAAGGTCTCTGTCTTTTTCTGCAATCATTCTATCCAGTATGATTGCCATTGCTCCTGCTACAGTCACTACGATATAGGCAATCACAGTCTCCGGAATGAGATAATCATCAGCCTCTCTCCATCCCATATACAGCCATAACCAACGATAAAACAGCGTAAAAGAAACACCTCCAAAGCCAGTGGCAACCACTACTTTGGACAGTCTCGTATCACTAAATACAATCGTTGCCAGAATCGGCAGGCAAAACAATGTCAATGTATTGCTGAATACAAAATGCACTGAAGCAACTACTGTAATCAGAAACATCATGGTAAGAGCCGGTATATAATTCAATATCCTCTCGTCTCTGGCAAAGTGTCTCTCCAGCCTGCCCTCCAATACAATCGCACCCACATCCAACACCGTCGGTATCAGCATAAAAAGCGTCAGATATACCGGCATAGGCTGATCTATACTATCCAGCTTTTTAAGCACAACAAATATGACTATCTCCAATAGCAATATGCAAATTGTCAGGGACACATTGACCTTGTACAGTATTTTTCTCCATTTGGCATAATCCGGTGTAATCTTTAGCATTTTTGTTACCCCGCCTTTCAGTAATCTGGAAACTGTTCCTGATTTATTATTCAGTATACTCCATTATATACAGCTCATGCAAGGCTCTGGTCGATGCAACATAGAGCTGCTTTGCATAACGGGGATTCTCCTGATATCCTTTCATATCCGGTCTCCACAACAGAACACAGTCAAATTCCAGACCCTTGGTCTGTGGCACTGTCAATACCATAACACCTCTGTTAAATCCTGCTTTATCAGAATCGACCAGTGTATGCTGCGTATGTGAGCCAAGCAACAGCTTCACCTTGTCAGCCTCTTTAACCAATGCCTTTTGGGACTCTGCCTCTATCGTCCTTACAGGTTCCCCATGACGGATTACCGGCTCTATCTTATAGGCTCCTCTGGATGCGCGGTCTAATATCCTGCCCGCAAACTCTGATATCTCAATGGTATTTCGATAACTCTTGGACAAAAGGCGAAATTCGTCAGTATTTTGACAAAATATCTTCTCCTTCATATCACGCCAGTCATTCATACCACATTCATAATTTACATTCTGTGATACGTCTCCCATAATGGTAAAGAAACAATCCGGCAATACAGTTCTCAGTGCATAATATACGATTGGTCCGAAATCCTGTGCTTCATCAATAAAGATCTGTCCAAATTCTTCATCCGGCTTCTTCTGTACAGCACGATAGTAGATTAATAAAAGAGCAGCCACATCATACACATCAAACTGTCCCTTATCCAGTCGCTCTTTCACAGGAGTCATATCAATATAATAGGATGCACCATAGCTGTCCAGGAAATGCTCATAAATCGTAAGCAGACTTCCCTTATACTGATGACTGCTAAAATAATTCTTATATTCTGCCAGTTTACGTCCATACATCCTTTCATCCTCATGATGCATGGTCTGAAGCTTAATCCTTGCCCGTAAGCGTTCATCCAGCAACACCAGCAGCTTATTAATAGAATACTGTGGATTTTCATGAATAAATCTTTCATTATTCTTTGCAGAAAGCAACATACCTATCTCTTCATCCTGAACCACACAATTACCCAATATATGATTACGAAGCAGCTCCATATACTGTTCCAGTTCTCTCGCAAACAGCAGCTTGCTCTTCCATGCCCAGGATGGATTGGCTTCTACAAGCTGATATTTCTTCTTCCATTCCTTATGCAGCAAATATGTCAGCAACTCATCCATTCTCATATGCTTCACATCATATACATCCAGTTCGGGTAATCCGCCTGTAATGTAGTCGATGAGAATGTCACTGCCACCCACAATACAGAATTCATTGGAAGTAAAACGGTCTTTATAATTGTACATCATGTAGGAAATCCGATGCATTGCAACAGTGGTCTTCCCGCTTCCGGCTACGCCCTGTACGATCACATTATGAAAAGGACTGGAACGGATGATCTCGTTCTGTTCCTTCTGAATCGTTGCAATAATATCACCCAGCACCACATCTCTGTTCTTACTCAGGTATTTGACCAGAAGCTCATCATTTGCCGCCACATCACTGTCGTAGAATCCCTGTAATTTACCATTTTCAATGTCATAGGTACGTTTCAGCTCCAGATCAATGCGATAACTGCTGCCATCCGGTATCTGATAACTGCCCTGCCCCAGCTCGTTCTCATAATATACTGTGGCAATGGGCGCCCGCCAGTCTACGATGACCATATGCGTCTTATCCTTCTGTATACCATGCTTGCCGATATAAATGGACTCATGCAGACGTTCATCCAGATTCCTGTAATCAATTCGCCCAAAGAAAGGCTTCTCATATGCCGCCTTATTATGTGCCAGCTGATTCCTGCTGTGTTCCTCCAGACTTTTGGATGTAAACATCTGGTCATACAATTCCACGTTGCCGCTCTGTACTGCCTTTACCAGTTCCTGCGTCTGTCTGTGCCACTCTTCGACCTGTGCCTCATACCGTCTGATATTTTCTGCAATCAGTTCACGACATTCCTGTAAATGTTCTTCTTCTCTCATCTTTTAACATTGCCTCCATAGTGACACATGTGTCACTTTCCATACACACTTCCCATTTCGGGGTTATATATTTGAGTTACAAGGGTTATTATACGTGAAAAATAATTTAATTCTAGACTTATATTTTGACTTGTGTTATAGTGTTGTATAGAGAATAAGTATGGCTTTACTTTAGTTCGCTAAAGTAAAGCCATACTTGTTTTAGATATGTATTTTATTCCACTACGATCTGTGTACAGCCCTCTGGAATATACCATTCCAGTTCATACTGTGTCTGATAGGTCAGTGGTGTTAATGCATATACAGCCTGTCTCTTGATGAGTCTGCCTGATGCATCATAGAAGTTCGCATAGAATGTGCTCATTCCATTATTGGAGCTGTCTTCATATAACATTTCGCCTGTAATCTGCAGACTGTCAATACCAGTGCTTCTTACAATCTTTAAACCTCTGATTGCCAGCATTTCTCCGTTTCTTCCGGTCGCAGTCGTCTTATAATTCACGATTCTGTCATCATATACAGTAGTAAGCTGATCTCCTGTCATTGTAGTATAGAACTGACCCTTGGGTGCATAACCGCTGGCTATGGTTACATAGGACACGATTGCCATATTGCTGTTAAGGCATACAGCAACAGAAGCGGCACCATCCTGCAATGATGTAACAGTCAATGCTGCCTTGCCATTGCCTGCATCTGTAAGATACGCCTGTACCTTCGCTGCATCAGATACTGCTACGGTCAGATCAGCAAATCCACCTGCTACACTGCTGTAATCTACCCATATGCTCTGGCTGGTTCCTGCTGCCATATTCAGAGCACTCTGTGAGAGCACAATCTGCTGTTCCTGCGCATATACCGTCGCCTGAGGTGCCACTACACAGCCTCCCCCCAGCACACACGCCATCCCCAACACTGCTATTTTTTTATTCCATTTCATATATTTCCCTCCATTTCTTCGTTTTCAAATTCATCCCTCGAATTTGTATAAAGCTTAATTATCAACGAAAAACGCTCTGCGTTTTTCTTGCGTGAAACATAGAACTTCTTCACGAAAGAGCCTTTGCTCTGAGTGATTAGAAGTTCTTTTCACGCTCTATTCACTGCGTAATGCATCTATTGGGTTGAGTCTGCTTGCTTTTCTGGCGGGCGCCCAGCCGAAGATAATTCCTACTGCTGCCGAGAATCCTACGCCCAGTCCAATGGCAGACATGGATATTGCAAAGTTCGTACTCAGCAGTTGCGCTGCCACGAAAGAAACCAGTAAGCCAAATATCACACCGATAATTCCACCCATAAGGGATAACACGATTGCTTCCAGCAAGAACTGTAACTGGATTCTTCCCGGTGTAGCACCCATAGCCTTGCGAAGTCCGATTTCCTTGGTACGCTCAGAAACAGATACCAGCATCATATTCATAATACCGATACCGCCTACCAGAAGGGCTATGGAAGCAATACCCGCCAACATATATGTCATGGTACTCATCATCTGATTCATGGTATCCAATAAGCTGTCCATGCTAAAGGTAGAGTAACAGTCCTCATTTTCATTAAAGGCCTTATACAGTACAGTTTCTACGTCATCAATCAACTCATCTGTGCGATTGGTATCCTCAATATAGACTTCCAGGCTGTTGACACTGCTGCTTCCCGCCATCTTCATTGCATTGGTATAGGGAATGATAATGGTTCCGTCTGTGCTTGCGCCCATAACTGCCATTGCTGACATAAGACTGTTATCATTTCCTTCCAGTCCGATCACCGTATAGCGGATGCCATTGACTATGATCTGCTGTCCTAACGGATCTTCTCCCAGAAAGAGGTTGTCCGCCAGATCCTGATCAATAATACATACATATGTGCCATTATCAATATCAGATTTGGTAAAAGCCCTGCCATAGGCAATCAGGTCTTCCTTCTGGAAATAATACTCATTTTTACCATCTATCGTTACTTTGTCCAGAAATTCAGTTCCCCGTGATGCGGTTCCCTGCACGCTGACGGAGGGTGATATTCCTGCCACATTGTCCAGTTCCGCAATATTTTGCAGATCTTTCTCAGTCAGACCGCTTTTCAGGGCTGATCCGGTAATACTTACAGAGAGCGTTCCAGCACCCAGAGAAGAGAACTGCCCCATAACAGAATCTATAACGCCATTGACAATGGTAATCATGGCAATCACCGCACCTACACCGATAATGATACCAAGCGTTGTGAGAAAAGTACGCATTTTATTGCTTTTGATATTCTGTAGAGACATCTTGATGCTCTGCTTGATAATCGAAATACTATGCATCTTCCAGCGCTCCTTCCCCAATGTTACCATCCAGTATTCTTACAATTCTGGAGGCATGTTCTGCAATATGTTTATCATGGGTAATCATAATGATCGTTCTGCCTTCTTCATTTAATGCGTGGAAAAGATCCATGACCTGTCTGCCTGTCTTCTGATCCAGCGCACCTGTCGGTTCATCTGCCAGCAGAATCGTAGGATTATTGCACATTGCTCTGGCAATTGCCACACGCTGCTGCTGTCCACCTGACATCTGATTGGGATAATACAAGGCTTTATCAGCCAGTCCTACTTTCTCAAGCATGGCATAAGCTCTCTCATTCTGTTCTTTCTCAGATACCCCCGCATACATCAGCGGCATCTTCACATTCTCCAGTGCAGTCTGCTTCTGCATCAGGAAGAAAGACTGAAAGATAAAGCCAATCTGCTTATTTCGAATATGTGCCAGTGTCTGCTCATCCTGATGCGCAATCTCAATACCGGATAACGAATAGGTTCCTCTGGTTGGTACATCCAGACATCCGATAATATTCATCAGCGTGGATTTACCGGAACCTGAGGGCCCCAGCACCGCCAGAAACTCTCCTTCTTCTACGGTCAGATCTATTCCTTTTAAGACCTGTGATACTTCTCCGGCAACATTATATTCTTTTACTATGTCATGCATGGAAAGGATAATATTTCCTGTCGTATTCTCCATATCTGCACCCTTCCTACTCTTGTGAACCATCAGGAGCCGGTCCCTGTGGTCCTCCCTGCGGATCTCCTGACATTTCCATCTGCATACCGTACATGTTGGTGATTTTAACCTCCTGAAGAACTGTCTCTCCTTCGCTCAACCCTTCTGTAACCTGAACCATACTGGTGTCAGAAAGTCCCAGTGTGACTTTACGCTTTTCGGTCTCACCATCTGCGCCTTTTACATTTACGTATGCTGTATTGTCTGTATCATAATTTACTGCATCCAGTGGAATACAGATTGCATTCTCTGCGGAGGCTTTCACAAGCTTCACTTCTGCGCTGAATCCACTTCGTACATTCTCATCTGCCTCAAATTCCACAGTTGCTTCCACATATACTGCATTGTTACTCTTTACCGCAGTTCTTGATATCTCTGCTATCTTACCTTCATAGGTCTGATCCAGTGCATTGATATAGACAGAAACAGGATCTCCTACATGTACACCGCCTACATTCTGCTCATCAATCTTCACAGCTATCTGCATCGTGCTGAAATCCTGAATAACAGCTGCTATTGTATTACCTGCGGCAGTGTAATTGCCCTCTTTCAGATTCAATGTGGTAATCGTACCATCAATCGGCGCATATATCGTATAGTCATCCAGTGATTCTCTTAAATGTGCAAGCTCAAGCTCTGAGGTTTCTGTAGAAGCCAGCGCCTGTGCCTTTTCCACATTATTCTCATAGTTCTCTCCACTCTGATCTGTGCTCAATAAACTGGCTTCATAATCTCTCTCGGCATTGGCAAGCGCCTGCTCTGCCTGTGTGACTGCATCATAATAATCATCTATCTGTTTCTGTGCCTGCTCCTTGGCAAGTTTCAGATTCTCCTGGGCACTTGCTAGTGATACCTGTGAACTCTCAAAAGCCTCATCACTCATCATACCTTCATCATGCTGCTTGGCTGCACTGTCATAAGCCGCCTGTGCACTCTTTAACTGCTGATTGGCTGATACGACACTGCTGTTCTTATTATTCTCATAGTCAGATTTCGCCTGATTATAGGTATCTGCTGCATCCTGATAACTCTGCTGTGCAGAAAGCAATGCCTTCTGTGCAGATACCAGCGCAGTATTCAAACCACTGTCCCTAGTCTCCTGATACTGTTCCAGTGCATTCTGCGTATCTTTGATATTGTAATAATTAGAAGTATTGGTGGCTTTTAATGCTGCCTCTTTTAACTGAATGTTGTACTCTACATCTGAGGAATCGAGAATGGCAAGTACATCACCTGCTTTTACCTCATCCCCTTCTTCCACTTTTACTTCCAGTACTTTGGCGGAAGCATCTGCATAAACGTTGGCATCATCCGCTGCCTCTACATTACCGCTAAACTCCAGATAGGAACTCATATCCTTGGTCTGTGCCTGTACTTCAATATACTGTCCACTTGTTCCCTTGCCATTCTTGCAGGCAAAGAACAGAATCAGGGCAATACCTACGATAACGATGGCAATGATGATTTTCTTTGTCTTTTTGTTCTTCACTTTACAGTTTCCTTTCTCCTTGCGCAGATATGTGGTACTTTTCTGCGAACATAAAAATATGGTAACTACACTGAGTCTTAGTTGCGACTCCGAATAGTTACCATTATAATCACAGAAAAAACACAATTCCAGTAAAGTTGACATCTTTTTAGGAAAAGTTAAGATATTCCCTTCTGCTTGTCCAGCAGTTCCTTCAGTGCATCTTCACTGTCGCTGACCCAGGCATCCTCTTCCTCTTCATTCAACCCAAGGTACTGCGCCAATGTGCACTCTTCGTCACTCATACCCCATTCATAGCTGTAATCATCAATTGCCTCAAATTCGACCTCACCTGCTAAATACAATTCTTTAAACTTACGCTCCATCCAGACAGAATCCTCCTTTGTCGATTGTCTTTGGTAAGAACCATTATACCCTATTTTATTCCAAAAGACAAATACCCGCTGTCTTCAAAACAGCGGGTATCTGCTATACAATATTCTCTCCCTTAGCAGCAGCTCTGATACAGTGTTATATCGGATTTTAATAAAATATCAGATGGCAATATCAAGGAATGTCCTCTGCATGCCTGCTGTCTGCCGGTTCTTTACCATAAATACTGCTGAAGCACTTCTGTGATATACAGCCGCTTCATTGATCATTCTGGTCAAGTCATTCATCTTCTGGGAAAGCTGGACGTTATCATTTTTAGTGAAAGAAATTCCATTACCGCCTGCGCGGCTCAATTCCAGGGTAAGCTCTTTAATTTCTCTCTGGAAATTCAATCTGTCTGTCATGGAGAAATTACCATTGATGACCTGACTGGACAGTCCGTCCATCTTCTTCATCATCTCATCTATCTCCGTAGCGCTTGCCATTTCTTCTTTGGCAGCCTGCTTCTCCAGCTTCAGGCTCTCCCTCATGCCTGCCGTCGAAATAGATACTTTTACGGATTCTTCCTCCTGCTCCGGTTTCTCTTCGAGCAATACTGCTTCGATTTTTCTGGTGTGTTGTCTGTTATTGCCGCCTGAACTGCCATTTTCTACTGCTGAAGCAGCACTGTTGAGCTGTAAAGCGGTACTCGCACTCTTTACCTCCATAACATATTCTCCCTCATACCGGTGCAGACCCCCTCAAGTCTACACACAACGTGTTATGTCGTCCTTTTACAGACACCTTATATGTTAACTACTCCCCTTATGCTATATATATCGGAGCTTATTATCAGAACTTTATAGTAATTATGTAAATTTTTCAAATTATTTTGAATTTTCTGTAAACTTGGTGTTCTTGTATAGATTTTATATTTTTTGTGTATTTTACCAATTCATCCTATACAAATTATATCCGAATGATTTATAATAAGATTGGTATACACCAAGAAAGGATACAAACAGATGAAGCCTAATTTTGATCCTGTAATTGAAGAGTGCATAAAAGAGGCAAAAGCAAATCTATATATGGTTAAAACATCCAGACAGCAGGAATATAAGCCGTATTGTGACCGGCTTTTTACTTATGCTATTTCTGAGCAGTCTGATTATCTCTTTGCTCTGGCTTATTACTGTATGATGCAGTATTATGCCTGTGCAAATGACCATGTTAATACAGTCAGCTGTGCCATGGAAGGAATCAAATATCAGCAAAATACGCAGGAATATGAGATGGCGGCACGTTCTTATAATATGCTCGGCATATACACCGCATCAACCGGGAACTGCTCTCAGGCCGTTGACTACTATCTATCAAGTATTGATTATTGCAACCAATATCATCTTGACTATGTACATGCCATGGTTACAAGCAATCTGGCAGACGTCTTCCACCGCAGCCTGGGCTACAATCGTGCACTTCATTATTATGAAGAAGCCGAGAAGTACTTTCTAAAGGCTCCCGATTTATCCGAGCCCTGTGTATATCTGGATGAACTGAACAACCTGCTTTGTAATAAAGGGCACTGTCTTCTTTCTATTGGTCAGCTGGAAAGTGCCAATGAATGTGGTCGTAAGATTCTGCACAATCTGGATCTGATCCGTGAACAAGGTGGCGAATACATTCTTTTTACCACACATGTATATCTGGCTGTCTTAGCCCATGCAAATCAGGATATGAACCTGATGAATCATCATCTTGATATTGCTCTGAGTGATTTTCACAGCAGTGATGCTTATACCACATATCTATCAGATATTATTGCTCTCATTCAATTATATATGAAGCTTGAGAAATATAAGGAACTGGTCAAGATTCTGGATTACTACCTCAAAAAGTGTAAGAAAGATCACGCGCCATTTTATATCTACAGTATTTTCCTTGGAAAAAGAATTGAATGTGCCACCCAGTTACGGGATGACAATTCCTACCGGTATTTTTCCCAGCTTTTCATACAGCTCTATCAGGACAGCGGAACACAGAATTCAGAATCTGTGCTGCATGCTGAAACTGCCCACAAAGAACGCCTGCGTGTGCAGAAGCTTCAGCAGGAAATGCTGCTCCTTAACGAACAGCTTATGGTACAGTCCCAGCATGATGCTCTGACTGGTCTGCCAAACCGTGCTTATCTGAACAATTACGCAGAAGAAACTTTGTCCAAAGCCCTGAAGAATCAGGTCAACTTTGGTATTGAGATTCTGGATATTGATTTCTTTAAATCAGTAAACGATACTTATGGGCACATGGAAGGCGATCATTATCTGACAGCCGTATCAGATCTTCTGTCCAGAATTACGGAAGAGTATTCCAATGTATTTGCTGCCAGATACGGCGGGGATGAATTTGTTCTGGTCTACTATGACAAGAGTGTGGACGAGATTAAAGAAATCATGAATCAGCTCAAGCTTTCAACGGTCAGTGTAAAGCTGCCGGCAATGAGCCAGCTTGGGGAAGATCACATTACCTTATCCCAGGGCTGTTGCAACCGTATTCCAGAATCTATGAACCGTTTGTGGGATTATCTGGCACAGGCAGACACAGTTCTCTATGATGTAAAGAAAAAAGGTAAAAATAATTATAAAGTATCAGAGCGTTTTAAAAAGGCATAGGTCAATTGACCAATGCCTTTTTCGCATAATACCCTGCTACTGCACGACTAAGATTCCAGTTTCGGATATGCATTTGCTCATTTTCTTTCTGTATTCTCCTGAAATACTCTCTTTGAAGCTTCTCCAGCCTGTATCCAGTCTCCTCTATCTCCACATTATCCATAGCCGCGATTGCCGGCGCCGCATCAGCGGAAAGTCTCGTCTGCAAATAATAGACATCTGCAGCTCCTCCCTGCTCTATTGTTGCGATATTGTATCTTGCAACCCAATAATCAGGATGTAACAGGGCAAATCCAAGATACCCCAATGTGACAACGATCAGTAAATAGCGAAACAGCATAAAATCCTCATGATAAATGACATAGATCATTCCTGCTGTCAGCAGTACCATAACTGCCAGCGTCCACAATACTGCCAGTCTCAAAAAAGTCATTCCATAACAGTTGATATATAATATCATGCGGTACGCACTGGATGCGATCATGATATAAGTACAGCCACAGATTATCGTCAGCAGAAGATTCAACACTCTGGATCTGGCAAAGAAAGCATGACACGCCGGCACCAGACATATATTGAAAATACATACAAAAAGCAATGGGAAGAAGCCGCTTCTGGCATATTCTGCATATGTGTACCCTTTGGGAAGACTCATTTTGCCAAGAAAAAGACCAAATATCTGTACACCACAGAACAATACATACAATGCGGTAATCAATACTGCTGCCGTGATTGCAACATAGGCATCCCACTGCGTACGACTCTCCTGTACCGCCTCTTCCAAAGACTGCCTTTTCCTGCAAAAGGCAAGCATTCCATAGGTATATACAAAGCATATCACTACCATAAGCAGAACCCGAAATACCTCGCCATTGCTGAGCCATTCTGGTATGTGCCACTGCAATACCCAGTCAAACATATCGCAGAACATCTGATAAAAAACGGCATCTGCACAAAGCAGCAGTACTCCGACAATACATAAAATAGGAATACTCACGGCAATTCCTATTACGACAGCCAGAATCACCCGGTTACGTTTCTCTACCTTCTGTTCATCTTTAGATTGAGGATTCTGTGCCTTTCTATATGCAATTGCTTCTGTAAAAGGCGCTGATATTTTGCACAGACTTCCCCAGAATACTCTCCATATCTCTCTGCACCAGGTTCCCAGACGCCATTTCTGTGTCTTTTGCCCCAGCAGCATCTGTAACAGCCATACTGCAAACAGCACAATTCCCAGCAAACGGTTCAAACCAATCAATACATAAGAATCCGTTGTACAGTTAATCACTCCAAGAAGAATCAGTGCAACCGTCCAGAATTGATTGTCTTTTACGGCAGTAACCCCAGACCTTTTCAAATAAAATCCAAAAAAGAATAAGGTCCCGCCTACGTAAAAAGGGAATGTAATTCCAGACCTGTTCTGATACAGGCAAAAGGTATAAAAAATTGCATATAACAAGCAGCTTATGTGCATTTTGGGCGCACTTTCCCAAGCCTGCTGCTTAATCAGGCTTTTTGTGTTCTCTTCCATTATTTTATTCCTCATCTTTTTATTATATTTATTACGTCTAAGCCTCTTGGGCTATTATGTTATTGTTCATGCTCTGGCTGTGCTTCGTCATCCGCTACATATTCCAGAATATCTCCCGGCTGACAGTCCAGTGCCTTGCAGATTGCATCCAGGGTAGAGAGTCTGACTGCTTTCGCCTTGTTATTCTTCAGGATAGACAGGTTCGCCAACGTGATGTCCACATCCTTCGCCAGCTCCGTCAGCCCGACCTTACGCTTCGCCATCACTACATCCAGATTAATTACTATTGCCATATAAAACCAGCCTTTCTACACCGTAAGGTCATTCTCTTCCTTGTAATCAATTGCTTTATCAAACACAAATGCCAGTACTTTGCTGAAAAGTCCCGCTATCACGAATACCAGTACCAGCGTCAGCATTATCACAGTCAGATACAACACGGTTCTCAGCAGACAGATTATTGCAATGATAAAGCTGTAGGTCCCCATCCTCTGTAAGCTGACCACATTCTCTCTGACAAAGCAGTCGTCAGCTAACACGGTTCGAAACATCTTGCGCAGCTCACCAATGATCAGAATTGCCAGAATGCCAAGAATGAAGTAGATGAGCACTGCCTCCTTGTACTGCTCCACAAATACTTCATATTGAAATACTCTGGCGATCCATTTTATCGACCATGGTAATGTCACTGTCGCCACAATTCCTGCAAAATACATAAAATCCAGTAAATATTTCGTAATCCATACTACCGTTTCCTTCTTCATATGTTCTCCATACCTTTCTGAGGGCATACACCGATGCCTCTTGTTTTGTTGAGTATAATATAGCATGGTTGCGATTGAATTGCAATATATTTTTATTGTTTTTCGATAAGTTTGTATTGATTTTTGATAAAAAGAAAGGGAGTGTCATGTTGACACCCCATAAATAGCAACTTAATTGCAAAACCATACTTATTTCCAGAATTTCTTAATCTCTTCTTCACTGACATTCTCATATAATTTATTCTTCTTAATAATTTCACACACTTTGTCAAAATCATCTCCTACTAATGATTTTACTGTCTCAACCATACTACGTAATCCCTCTGTTCTCTCTTCTAGCCTCCCTTTCTCAATTCCCTGTTCTATTCCTTCTTCAATTCCTCTCTCTAATAAACCTTCTCCAAGATTGCACATATCATTCAGTCTCCCTTCTGTCTTCACACTCATTACAAAACCATACTTTTCTTCGAGATTCTTCTTTTTATGCTTTGCATCTTCTTACGATTATACTATCATATAAATCATTTTTAATCAAAAGAATAACTCCTTGACACAACCCTGTACAGCGTTCAAAATATAATTAATCGCATTATATAAGAGGTATTTTATGCTGCAATATATCAAAAACAAACGAGTTCTGTTCATTACGACCAAGAATCCCGATTATATCAGAAATACACAGGAAATTGCTTTTCTTGAAGAGCATGCTTCTTTTTATACCGTAATAGCTTCTACACATACGAGCTATCCTAAACGTCTTTTATCTATCTACAGACGTCTTTTAACTGTGCATATGAATGAATACGACACCGTGTTTCTTGGCTTTGCACCGCAGCTTGTCCTTCCTCTTTTCGCATGGAAATTCAAAAACGTGGACATTGTAGAAGACTTCTTTATCTCCATGTATGATACTTTATGCTGTGACAGATGCAAGTTCCGTCCTGACAGTTATATAGGTAAACTGTTACACAAAATCGACAGGCAGACTATTGCCTGTGCTGATGCAGTTTTTTGTGATACTCATGCGCATGCACAATATTTTACCCAGGAGTTTCAGGCTGACTCTGATAAATTATTCACCATGTATCTTCACGCTGATACCACTATCTACCATCCTATGAGCGTTAATCGTCCTGTTGGTTTGGAAGAAAAATGCATTGTTCTGTACTTTGGCAGTATCCTGCCGCTTCAGGGCATTGATACTGTATTAGATGCTTTCCGTCTGTTGGATCATTATGCCAATCTGTACTTTATCTGTATTGGACCTATTCAGGATGAAAAGCTTACGAATCCACGTCCTATGTCAGATTGTATACAATACATAGACTGGCTGTCACAGGAAGAGCTGGCTCGTTATATTGCCATGGCTGACCTATGTCTTGCAGGACATTTTCATGGAAGCATTGGTAAAGCCAGACGCACCATCCCCCTTAATGCTTATATATGTCAAGCAATGAAGAAGCCCATGATTCTAGGCGATAATGCTGCAAATCATGAGCTATTTAAAGAAAGCGAGGATATTTTGTTTGTAGAAATGGGAAATTCTCACGCATTGGCTAATGGAATCATTGAATGGTGGAAAAAGCATCCTCAATGATTTTATATTATTTTACCAGTACTTCCTAATCTCCTCATCACTAGTATTGGCATATACATCATTCTTCCTTATAATCTCACATACCTTCTGGAAATCATCCCCTACCAGAGATTTTACTGTCTCTACCAGACTACGCAATCCTTCTGCCTTTCCCTGCTCTATTCCTTGCTCTATTCCTTCTTCAATTCCTCTCTCTAATAAGCCCTCTCCAAGATTGCACATATCATTCAATCTCCCTTCTGTTTTCACACTCATTACAAAACCATACTTTTCTTCGAGATTCTTCTTTTTATTCTCTGCATCTTCTTTTTTTAGAAGTTCTTCCAACATCGCTATAAGATAATTCCTGGAAGTTGTAACATCAGATCTTTTTCTAAGACGTATAATGACACCCTGCACTTTATCAATGGAACGTAACTCCATCATCTTACCATATACATTTCTCTGTGTAAGACATATTCTATTAATAGAATCCTCATCATCGTTTGCATCCATACAGATCCAGATGCTCCTTACAGGCTTGATATCATCATAGTTTGACTTTTCAAACTCTACTTCCTTTTGTGCCGAAATCATTCTTGCCAAATAATATATGATCCGATTGTCCAGATGATAATGCAGCTTATTGGAATCCGAACTTTTCTGTGCTTCCACATTGATCAGGAACTTTATCATTTCTTCTCCAAGATAGACTGCAAAACGAATATCATAAAATATCTTACCCTCTCCCGGCACTGTATCTTCTTCTGAATACTTCACTATCTTCGAACGATTCGTCTGCCCTGGTTCCATGCGTATCCCTGATACCACAAGTTCATCCATGCTCCGCATGATATCTTCCAATTCAATATCTTTAAATTCCTCTAAAGAATACTTCAGGATACGTGATAGCACCTGTTTATCTGCCAGAACTTCCTTCACACTTGCATCATATTTTGCTGCCTTGCTCGTAATGTCAATCACATCTGATAAATTTGTTCCCATGTATATCATCCTTTTAGTCTTTTTGTATAACTAAATCGTAGCACAGAATATCAAGCTAATCACTACGCACGTTCGGAATATTTATTCTATTTTAATAAAACCGTACTTTTATGTCTATATGCCACAAAAATACGGTTTTCAAAGCTATTTATATCATTCTATTACTTCGTTCTCAATTTGTTCCATGTATCTTTTCATTTGATTTGCTACTGTCGGTGTGATATCATTTTCTGAATACCTTGCAATTTTACTATTCGTTTCCAACTGCTTATACATCATCCTTACTTTGTTGCTAAATAAGCCACTGCTTTCTATATAATCAGACCTTTCCCTATGACTTTTACTATGCAAATTTTTACTAGCCATCTTAGCTTCTATCATATGCAAAGATGTATAAAAACAAATAGTAGCAATCCAATTACTATGTTTCTTTTCTTTCTCATCAAATAAAGTATTTAGTATTTCTTTATTTTCAGCATATTTTTTCCTATGTTCCTGTGACGTAGACAATGTGCTAACCTCTCTCATATATAACATTTATCTTCATATACATATACTGTATGCCTTTCGATGTAGCGTTATCTAATACCATAAAATCTGTAATTGCCTTATATTTTTTTTGTAAATTGAAGCAATATTCATTATAGTCAAGAACAGTATCGTTTGAAGAATCATCCATAATTATTACTAATTCTTCTCCATCACTTTTTTCACATAGAAGCGCCCTATTTATATCCTGCATAGACTGGCAAAAGGCTATTACATCATTTGCAATTTCTGTTTTTTCAAAGTCTATAGTCCATGTTTCAACAATATCTATCAACTTATTAGCATTTTCTCTTGAAACAGTTGTTGCAGATTCATGAAAAATATCTAATGTCAAAACTTTTAGTCTATCTACACCTGCCGAAGCTTCTTTTATTGTACTCTCTGCATTTTTTAGCCTATATTCCGTGAAAGCCGTTGAAAACTGTTCTGTTATATCCTTCTTCACTTCAAGATTAACTTTTTCCACATTCATTCTTCATCGACTCCAATACTTTTATTATATTCCTTCTGATATGCTTTTCCGCACTCTATCATACCATGAATAATTTTTTGCAGGCTTTGTATAGGGAGTGAAAATATGTCTCCTGATTTAATATCTGCTTCTTTAGTATTAAAAATAAGCAGAAATTCATCTTCATTAAAAGCAATACTCATCTGCTTAACTCTCTTAACTTCATTAGCTTCAATTTCCCTTAGATCACCCATAATCTTCTCCCAGTTCTATTAAATAACATGTATAATTCCTCTTAAACTTACATTAACAAATTGTAATAAAAAAGTCAATAGGTTTTAAACATATGTTCTGTTTTAATCTCGTATAAATATATCTCCTGTGTAAACCTTATCCTGAAATCATCCAGCACTTCGCATCCGAAAAGAATGAAATCTTTCCTAGTTCTGTAGCTACCGCTATTGTAAAATTCTTATCTTCTGCCATAATATTATTCTCTTTTTCCTGTTTTTATATAGTCAATACTCCCTCAAGCATTTCTTCCTTATCAACTAATTCTTCTTTTTCTTCCTCTGCTTGCGGTTCTACTACTGCCTGTGATCGTCCATCAACAGGTTTGCCAGTATACAATGCCAATAGAAGTATCATCATATAAACCGGCAATGCCTCTACCATAATCGGTAAACATATGACTGCTGCTAAAACGCCTATTGCCAGCCAGGTCAAAAGTGAATCTTTGATTCTTCTATCTCTAATAGTGAGGTACAATTTATAACAAGCCACTGCAAGTACAGCAATTATTACAATTACGCCTATCACTCCATACATCTGATGCATAACTGCCAGAATGTTTCCATGCCATGCCTGCATCAATGCCTGATTAACATTATCAAGAAGTGATAAAAAAGTAACTGCGAATACATCTGTACTCAGCTGCTCCCATTTATTCTCCGCAAAAAGCTGAACAATATTGCTGTCCCCAAGCTTGTCATTTACACGGCTTAGCACTGCTAATATGATCAGTACAAATCCACTATATTTTAACAGATAATAACATGCCTTTTGTAGTCTGCTCAATCTTACCTTAGTCAGCTCTGCGCCCTCTGGAATCTTGTCCCACTGCTTGAAGACATACAATGCCAAAAAACATAATATCAGTTCACCCACTACACTACTCTCCAAATGGTATGTCAATCCGTCTACCTGAATTATCTCCGTGTAATTGACAAATAAAGACATATTGCAAAAAAGAAATGCGATACCAAAAATCATCTGCAACAGCTTTCTCATAATTACTGCTACAGGCACAATTGCTATTGAATATACCAACAGCATTACAAGAGTAAGAAAAGCCGTTCCCCATGCAGCATTTACCGCCATTGTCAATGTTGCAAGTATTACACTGACAATATAAATTGCCTGCATTATCTTATCCTTACAATATATATACTGTCCTGTGGCAACCAGCATTACCAGAAATGCAACCATATTAATATAGTAAATATCGCTTGTTCCTGACTCCCATAATGGAATCATACCATGTGCTATAGCGGTATTTACAAAATACAGGACAAGGATAAAACCTCCTGCATATAGCAAAATGTCAAGATACCACCGTTCCCAGCTTACCTGATCTCTCAATGCAAAGCACATCAGTATCATGGAAATGACTACTAGAAATTCTCCATATCCATATTG
>CAVBMG010000038.1:0-29072 GCA_963596435.1 Agathobacter sp. | reverse complement strand
ATTAAATGATTATAAAATGTTAATTGAAAAAGTATAAAAATATGATATAATAATCAGAACGATGATTATGTAAACAAAAGGTTGAATTTTTATGCAATATACAAGAGATACAGCGATTGCGAAGCTTTTGGAAAGTTATCGCGCATATTTTAATATTATCATGTTCGAAGAGGAACAGAAGCCACTCACAGCTATCTGTGAGTTTTTTGAACATTCTGAGAAGTTCGTGCTTTCCAGAAAAGCTGAATTGTGGTCAGCAGACTGTGAAGAATTTATATATTTATTTGATGTAGAACATCTGACCAAAGAAATATTTGAACAATGTCGTGATTATGCCAAGAAAGACGGTATGGAGAGAGCGCATATCGGACCGGGGCATATGTATACATATATCACACCGGTATTTGTATGTGATACCTGTGATGAAGAGGCGAGAAAGGCATTAAAAAAATGCCGTATTTACCAAAGTTTTCATTTTTCCCTGCACGGCTGGATGGATTTCCATGCTGCTGTTCTGGAAGTCAATCATAATAAGATCACCACCAACAGAAATGGAAAGTGTGTGGAGAAAGTAATGAAAAATGTATTATTCCAAAAGAAAAGGAGAAGGATTTTATGAACACATTAGTATTATTGCTGATCTGTATTGCCATATTAGCCTGCGGCTATATCTTCTATGGCAGATGGTTATGCAAGCAGTGGGGTGTTGGAGAGAATGATGAACCTACACCTGCACACACATTAGAGGACGGCGTGGATTACGTTCCTGCCAAGGCACCTGTCCTGATGGGACATCATTTCTCATCTATCGCTGGTGCAGGCCCTATTACCGGACCTATTGGCGCTGCTATATTTGGCTGGGTACCTGTTGTATTATGGGTATTAGTCGGAGGTATTTTCTTCGGCGGTGTACATGACTTTGGTGCATTATTCGCATCATTACGTCATAAGGGACAGTCCATTGGCGAGATTATTTCTGCAAATATGGGAAGAAGAGCAAAGAGACTCTTTATCACTTTTGCTTATCTTACCTTAATTCTTGTAGTTGCTGCGTTCGCATCCATCGTAGCAGGTACATTTGGAAACACAAATGCAGCAGGTGAAGCTGTAAGCGCAGCTGCTGTAGAGACAAATGCTTCTGTAGCAATGGTATCTTTATTATTTATTGTTGTTGCGATCGTATTTGGTTTCCTTGTATATAGAAGAAATGTTCCTATGGGAATCGCAACAATTATCGGTGTACTTGCCATTGTTGCATGTATGGCAATTGGTATGAATTTCCATCCTATTTATCTTTCATACAAAGCATGGATGATCATTGTAGGTATCTATATTGCTGTTGCATCTGTAACACCTGTATGGATTCTTTTACAGCCACGTGACTATTTAAGTTCATTCCTGCTTTATGCTATGCTTGCAGTTGCACTTGTTGGTGTAGTTATTTCCCATGCAAATCTGGGCGGAGCTGATGGACTTCAGGCGTTCGAAGGCTTTGCTATTGATAACGGTAATGGTGTACAGTATATGTTCCCTGTACTCTTTACAACTGTTGCCTGCGGTGCTATTTCCGGTTTCCATTCTCTTGTATCATCTGGTACAACATCCAAACAGCTTGATAAAGAGAAGGATGCTAAGCCTATCGCTTATGGTGGTATGCTTCTTGAATGTGTACTTGCAGTTATTACAGTATGTGCAATCAACTTTGCATACAAGTACAATGCAACAGCAGCAGATGGTGATAAGTTAGTAGGTGCTACAGGTATCTTTGCAGGTGGTATTGCCAATATGTATGCAGCACTTGGACCTAAGGCTGTTACAATTTTAAGAACATTATTAACACTTACATACTCTGCATTCTGTCTGACATCACTGGATACAGCAACACGTCTTGCACGTTTCATGTTCCAGGAGTTCTGGCTTGAGCCTGGACAGACTGCTAAGGACATCAACGAAGGATGGAAGAAAGTACTTGTAAATCCTTACTTCGCAACAATTATTACTGTAGTTCTTGGTATTATTCTTGGTATGACAGGTTATACAAAGATCTGGGGTCTGTTTGGTGCAGCTAACCAGCTCCTTGCAGGTATCGGTCTCCTTGCTGTAGCAGCATGGCTTGCTAACTGCGGTAAGAACAATAAGATGTTCCTGATTCCTATGGCATTCATGATTGTTGTAACAATCTGCTCACTGTGTCTTACAATTAAGAACCAGATCGGTATTATCGCTAAGGGCGGTGCTGACTGGGGTCCATGGGCACAGGCAATTATCGGTGCACTTCTTGTTGTACTTGCTATCTTCCTTGTAATTGAAGGATGGGATACACTGTTCGGTAAGAAGAAAAAGGCTGAAGCCAAATAATATTTAAAATATAGAACAGTTTAAAACAGCTCAAATTGTTAATCAATGATTGAAATTTGAGCTGTTTTTTTGTATAATAATTATATATTTATAGTTGTTATGTACTCCCTGACAGGATATGTGCATAAGTATTTCTTGGGCTATAATAAATTCAGACAGAAGGGTGGAAATCATATGAATACAATAATTACAATCGGACGTCAATTTGGCTCAGGTGGACACGAAATAGGAGAGAAGCTGGCGCAACATTATGGAATCAAATGCTATGATAAGGAACTTCTTTCCAGGGCTGCGAAAGAGAGTGGCTTTTGCGAGGAAATGTTGCAGAATCATGACGAAAGACCTACGAACTCTTTTCTGTATAATCTGGTAATGGATACATATACATTTGGCTATAATTCTTCTTCCTTTGTTGATATGCCAATCAGCCATAAGGTATTTATGGCACAGTTTGATACAATTAAGAAGATTGCAAATGAAGAACCATGCGTTATTGTTGGTCGTTGTGCAGATTATGCTTTACAGGAGTATAAGAATTGTCTGCATCTGTTCATCCATGCGGATGAACCTGCCAAGATCAAACGTATTATGGAACGTTATGAGATTTCAGAAGATAAAGCAAAGGATATGATGATTAAGAAAGATAAGCAGCGTCAGAGCTATTACAATTATTACTCAACGAAGAAGTGGGGACGTGCGGACAGCTATGATCTTTCAATTAACAGCAGTATTCTCGGTGTAGATGGAACTGTTAAATTAATTATTCAGTATATTGAAGATTTTGAAGCTAACGGATCAAAAAGATAAATAAGATAAAAATAAAAAATCTAACTTTTGAAGTAAAATTCAGAAGTTAGATTTTTTATTTATTCAGCACTTATTGCTGTAGTCATTTCAGAAGTGCTTTGCTCTTCATCATTATTATCCAGTATCTTATCAATAAATCTTGTATCGTTCAATTCCTGCTCCTGTACTGTAACATGGTCGTTCTCAGGAATCTCTCCGACAAGCACATATCCTATATATTCGATTCGCACCATGGCCCTTGTATAATACTGGTATGCAACATCAGCATCCTGCTCATCAAAGGTTTCTCCTTCGTATGCAGAGTGGAAATAGGATACGGCATTCGTCATATTTTCACTGGCTTCATCGGCCAGCGTCTCAATACTCTGATATTGCTCTGGAACAGATAAGTCAGCCAGTTCTTTGAATTTCTCATCCAGTCCATCAAGAATAGACAGAAGCTCCTGGCTGGCGTTGGCATCATTGACATCCAGTTCATTAATCTGCTGATTGGCATCCTGAATGGACGCAGTGAAATTGGATATGGAAGAGGAAAAGTCCGCCAGTTCCTTTTCTTCATTCGTGTGTCCACACGCTGTAAGACACAAAATCGTTGTAAGTGTTCCGATAATATATTTGCATTTATTCTTTGAATTCATATTTATTATGTCCTTCCCGTAAGACGCTCAATATAGATCATTCTAACATATTATTGTTACCTTCGCAACTTGCACAATTATGCATTTTGTTAAAAAAATACAATACAATCATAAAAAATGTAGTTTACTTAAAACTGTCAAATATGTATAATTTAGTGTAAACAGTTCAATTGTGATATACATAACAAATTTGAAAGGATAAGAGTGAACATTATGATCGGCGCTGACGCAATGGTTAAATGTCTGGAGAATGAGGGCGTTACAACAGTATATGGATATCCTGGAGTAGCTATCTGCCCATTTTATAACAGCATTCTCGATTCAGACATACAATCAATACTTGTAAGAACAGAACAGAACGCTGCCCATGCAGCAAGCGGAGAGGCGCGAGTCACAGGTAAGGTGGGAGTATGTGCAGTTACCAGCGGTCCTGGTGCTACGAACCTGATTACAGGAATTGCTACGGCTTTTGCTGACAGTATTCCAATGGTGTGCATTACCGGACAGGTCAAAAGCGAACTGATAGGCAGTGACGTTTTCCAGGAAGCAGATATCACGGGCGCTGTAGAGTCCTTTGTAAAATACAGCTATCTGATAAAAAAGGTGGAAGATATCCCGCGTGTGTTTAAAGAAGCCTTTTACATAGCAAATTCAGGAAGAAAAGGTCCTGTCCTGATAGATGTTCCTATTGATATACAGAATGCAACAATCAGCAGATTCAAATATCCGGAGGAGATTTCACTGCGTACTTATAAGCCTACGGTGAAAGGACATGCTGTTCAGATCAAGAAAGTAATTAAGGAGCTTGAAAAAGCCAAAAGACCTATCATATGTGCAGGCGGTGGCGTGCATCTGAGTGACGCTGTCGAGGAATTAAGAGATTTTGCGCATAAATATAAGATACCTGTAGTGTCTACCATGATGGGGCTTGGAGTTATGAAGACACAGGATCCCATGTATTTTGGCATGGTGGGTAATAATGGTAAGGCATATGCCAATAGAGCTATGAATGAGTCAGATCTTCTCATTATGGTAGGTGCACGAGTTGCAGACAGAGCAATCAGCCAGCCGGATCTGATCACAGAGAATAAGATTCTTGTACACATTGATGTGGACCCGGCAGAAATAGGCAAGAATGTTGGACCTACGATTCCTCTTGTCGGAGATGTAAAACATATTTTTAATGACTTTGCCAAACAGGAGTTTACCTGTACTCATGATGAATGGATCAATACACTTGAACAATACCGTGAGACTATGGGCGTAAAGAGAAATCCCAATCCTGCCTATGTAGATCCGGCAGCCTTTATTGGTATGCTTTCAGAAGAAATGAAGGATGATGCCATCTATGTGGCAGATGTAGGACAGAATCAGATATGGTCCTGTGCTTATCATATTGTAAAGGATGGAAGATTCCTGACTTCAGGCGGTATGGGAACCATGGGATATTCCATTCCGGCAGCAATGGGTGCCAAGCGCGGTAATCCTGATAAACAGGTTGTTGCTGTGTGTGGTGATGGTTCTTTCCAGATGTCCATGATGGAGCTTGCAACAATCATGCAGCATCACATTCCTGTAAAGATAATTGTCATGAAGAACAACTATCTTGGTATGGTAAGAGAATATCAGCATTATACCTATAAAGATCATTATTCTGTTGTGGATATCAAAGATGGTTCTCCTGATCTTGAGAAGCTTTCAGCAGCATATAATATTCCATTTATCAGAGTGGAGAATATGTCAAATGCCAGAGAGAAGATACAGGCATTTCTGAAGGAAGATTCCACGATGCTTATGGAATGTCTGGTAGATCCCATGGATCTGGTTAAGTAGGAGGAACATAATATGAAGAGAATATATTCAGTACTGGTAGAGAACAGAGCCGGTGTACTCTGTAAGGTATCCGGACTTTTCTCCAGACGCTGCTTTAATATCGACAGCCTTGCAGTAGGTGAGACAGAAGATCCGGAAGTATCCTGTATGACGATTGTCAGTAGCGGCAATGAAAGAACCATTGAACAGATAGAGAAGCAGCTGAATAAGAAGCTGGATGTCATTAAAGTAAAGACCTTTGAAGAAAAAGACAGTATCAGCAGAGAATTGATGCTGATTAAAGTCAAATATAATAAGACAACCAGACGCGAGATCATGGAAATCTGTGATATTATGAAAGCAGATATTGTAGACATGTCCCAGAATCTGATGATTATTCAGATCTGCGATATGCCTGAGAGAATCAAAGTTATGCTGGATATGCTGAAATCCATCAGTATCGTTGAAGTAGCAAGAACGGGTACACTTGCACTTCCCAAATGTAACGAATCTTAGCGAATTCTGGAATATGTTGGCTTGACAATTAACATAAGAGTTGCTACAATAAAAATCGTATGTAGCGTATAATATACGCAAAAGGAGTGTATTTTTATGCAGACAAGAGTCTTCCAGCTTTTGGTTGATAACAATTCAGGTGTATTAAGCCGTATCACAGGTCTTTTTTCAAGGCGCGGATATAACATAGAGAGTATTACTGCCGGTGTGACCGCTGATCCGAGATTTACAAGAATAACTATTGTTACTTCCGGTGACGAGGAGATTCTTGACCAGATTGAGAAGCAGGTTGCCAAACTGGTAGATGTAAGAGATATTCATGAATTAAAACCTGATAAGAGTGTATACAGAGAACTGTGTCTGATCAAGGTCAGATCAACTCCGGATAAGAGACAGGCAGTTATTGCATGTGCTGATATTTTCAGAGCGAAGATCATCGACGTGAATATGGACAGTCTTGTAGTAGAGCTTACAGGTAATCAGTCAAAGATTGATGCATTTATTGCATTATTACAGGATTACGAGATTCTCGAACTTGCAAGAACCGGTATTACGGGACTTGGAAGAGGTACAGAGGATGTAGTCTATCTTGAGTAGCGTACAATATTTTATATATAACTTTATTTTCTAGGAGGAAAAGAAAATGGCAGAAGCAAAGATTTATTATCAGGAAGATTGTAACTTATCATTATTAGAGGGTAAGACAATCGCAATTATCGGCTATGGTAGCCAGGGACATGCTCATGCTCTGAATGCTAAAGAGTCCGGATGCAACGTCATTATCGGTCTTTATGAAGGCAGCAAATCCTGGGCAAAGGCTGAGAAGCAGGGATTTCAGGTATATACAGCAGCAGAAGCTGCTAAGAGAGCAGATATCATTATGATTCTGATCAACGATGAATTACAGGCAGATATGTACAAGAAAGATATCGAGCCAAACCTTGAAGCAGGTAACATGTTAATGTTCGCTCATGGTTTCAACATTCATTTCGGATGCATCAAGCCACCTGCTGATGTAGATGTAACAATGATCGCTCCTAAGGGACCTGGTCATACAGTACGTAGCGAATATCAGGCTGGCAAGGGTGTTCCTTGTTTAGTAGCTGTAGAGCAGAATGCTACAGGTAAGGCTCTTGATATTGCATTAGCTTACGCATTAGCAATCGGTGGTGCAAGAGCTGGTGTTCTTGAAACAACATTCAGAACAGAGACAGAGACAGACCTCTTCGGTGAGCAGGCAGTTCTTTGTGGTGGTGTTTGTGCATTAATGCAGGCTGGTTTTGAAACATTAGTAGAAGCTGGTTACGACCCAAGAAACGCTTACTTCGAGTGTATTCATGAGATGAAGCTTATCGTTGACTTAATTTACCAGTCAGGTTTTGCTGGAATGAGATATTCTATCTCCAACACAGCAGAATATGGTGATTATGTAACAGGTCCTAAGATCGTTACAGAAGATACCAAGAAGGCTATGAAGAAGATCCTTTCTGATATTCAGGATGGTACATTCGCTAAGGAATTCTTACTGGATATGTCTCCTGCAGGACGTCAGGTTCACTTCAAGGCTATGAGAAAGTTGGCTTCTGAGCATCCTTCAGAGAAGGTTGGCGAAGAGATTCGTAAACTTTACAGCTGGAACAACGAAGAAGATAAGTTAGTAAACAACTAATTCTTACATAGAAAAGGCTATGGATTTGATTCCATAGCCTTTTTCCGTGAAAGCATTTAAACATAATCTTTATAGAATTCTAAAAAACTTTCCAATGCAGGATTCCTGAATTGCTTCTTGGGATACACAAGTCCGATATTTCGTTTTGGAATAGAAAAAGGCATTGGAATCTCTACTAAAGTTCCGTCTTTTAACTCCTGTTCTACAAAATTTTTGATGACGCAGGCGATGCCAATTCCAATTGTAGCAAATTCAATCAGCAGATCCATAGTAGATACTTCAATCAGATTCTCAGCCTGTATTTCGTTGGCAGTAATATACTGATCCACATATCTTCTGGACAGATTCTCCTTATCCATTAACATTAATGTAGTGACTTTAAACAATTCTCTGGTATCGCTTATGGAATGATAATCTATACCTGTCCGAATCATGAGATTATCCAGATAACTCTGTGTGGTAACGAAAATATCTTCAATGGAATGAATCCGTGAGAAGATAAAAGGAGAAGAGGCATCCGGCTCTCCGACCAGTCCGATATCAATAGTGCCATCTTCTAACGCCTGTAGCGTCTGGTAAGTCGGTTGACAGGCGATGGAGATTCTGACATGAGGCTTTCTGCGGACGAATTCTTTGAGGTAAGGCAGTAACACATATTTACATAGAGTTGTACTGACTCCAATTGTCAGATGTTCTACTTCCATTTTGTTTTCAAAACGCAGTTGTTCTTCTCCAAGCTCAATGGAATGAAAGGCTTCTTTCAAACGCTCATAAAGAATTTCTCCTTCTCTTGTAAGAGTGACTCCGCGAGAACTGCGAATCAGAAGCTTGGTATTCAGATTTGCTTCCAGTTTGGTAATGGATTTGCTGACAGCGGGCTGCGAGATATATAATTCCTTGGAAGCTGCAGAGATATTTCCGGTTTTGGCTGCAATATAGAATACGTAATATGACGATAAGTTCTGTGTCATGATTTATCCTCCGGTATTTAAAGTAGTAGTTACATTCTATCATAACTGATTGTTATAGTAAATATAAAATATATGTATTATTATTATAGTAATTTTCGTGTTATGATAACAATAATTCATGAAAATATATTATACTGCATACATACGTAAACTTAATATGATTTTAACAGGAGGAATGAGACAATGGGAATGACCATGACACAAAAAATTCTCGCTGCGCATGCCGGTCTTGATTCAGTTACGGCCGGACAGCTGATCGAAGCAGACTTGGATCTTGTTCTTGGTAATGATATCACCAGTCCAGTTGCCATTAAGGAAATGGATAAGATGAAAGTCAATGGTGTATTTGACAAGGATAAGATTGCTCTTGTACCGGATCACTTTGTGCCGAACAAGGACATTAAATCTGCAGAACACTGCAAATGTGTTCGTGAATTTGCTATAAGAAATCAGATAACCAACTACTTTGAAGTTGGAGAAATGGGTATAGAGCATGCCCTGCTTCCTGAGAAAGGTCTGACTGTAGCGGGTGATGTGATTATCGGCGCAGATTCCCATACCTGTACATATGGAGCTCTTGGTGCTTTTTCAACAGGTGTTGGTAGTACTGATATGGCAGCTGGTATGGCAACTGGTAAAGCCTGGTTCAAAGTGCCCAGCGCAATCAAATTCAACCTTACAGGCAAATTGCCCAAATGGGTCAGTGGTAAGGATGTTATCCTTCACATTATCGGTATGATCGGAGTAGATGGTGCACTTTACAAATCCATGGAATTTGTAGGAGATGGCGTAGCCAATCTTTCTATGGACGATAGATTTACAATTGCGAACATGGCAATAGAAGCCGGTGGCAAGAACGGTATCTTCCCTGTAGATGATAAGGCAATTGCTTATATGAAAGAGCATTCCAAGAGACAGTATACAATCTACGAAGCAGATGAAGACGCTGTATATGACGAGGAATATACCATTGATTTAAGTACACTTCGTCCTACCATTGCATTCCCGCATTTACCGGAAAATACCAGAACAATTGACGAGATCAAAGAAGATATTAAGATTGATCAGGTTGTTATTGGTTCCTGTACAAACGGTAGAATTGATGACTTGAGAATTGCTGCTAAGGTACTTGAGAACAGACATGTGGCAAAAGGCATGAGATGTATTGTTATCCCGGCTACTCAGGCTATTTACATGCAGGCAATGGAAGAAGGACTGTTAAAGACCTTCATTCAGGCGGGAGCTGTTGTCAGCACACCTACCTGTGGACCGTGTCTTGGTGGATATATGGGTATTCTGGCTGAGGGAGAACGCTGTGTATCCACAACCAACCGTAACTTTGTAGGCAGAATGGGACATGTGAATTCTGAGATTTATCTGACAAGCCCTGCAGTAGCAGCAGCCAGCGCGATTACAGGTACAATTTCATGTCCAGAGCAATTATCATAAGGAGGAATATTACATGAAGGCAACAGGTAGAGTCTTTAAATATGGTGATAATGTTGACACAGATGTCATAATTCCTGCTAGATATTTGAATTCTTCTGATCCGGCAGAGCTGGCAACACACTGTATGGAAGATATTGATAAAGATTTTGTCAATCAGGTCCAGAAAGGCGACATTATCGTGGCAAATAAGAACTTTGGATGTGGTTCATCCAGAGAGCATGCACCTATCGCAATCAAAGCAGCTGGTGTAAGCTGTGTTATTGCTGAGACATTTGCACGTATTTTCTATAGAAACTCCATTAATATCGGACTTCCTATCGTAGAATGTCCGGAAGCTGCCAGGGCAATCAATGCAGGGGATGAAGTCGAAGTAGATTTTGATTCTGGTGTCATTACAGATAAAACTACTGGTGAAAGCTTCAAAGGACAGCCTTTCCCTGAATTTATGCAGCGCATAATCAAGGCAGAGGGTCTTGTCAACTATATCAATAATAAATAGTTACAATAGCTTTTAACAAGATACGAGAAATAAAAAGGAAGAGAATGAAACATATGTTTTACCTCTTCCTTTTTTGATGCATTTATGCTATTATGTCAATAGTGCAAACATTTGTTTTAATGAGGTGTGCTAATTGAAGAACAGATATGACAGACTATTCCTTGTAATTCTGGCAGGTGTAATCCTGCTTTTATTTCTATATCAGCATTTTGCAGGCAGCAAAGGATCATATATACTGGTTACTCAGAATGGGGAAAAGATTGGAGAATACAGCCTGTTGGAGAATCAGACCTTTGTTGTTACCGATGAGAATCATTCATATAACACAATTGTAATCGAGAATGGACAAGTCTGGATAGATCAGGCAGACTGCCCGGACAAATTATGCGTAAAGCAGGGAAAAATATCCAAAAGCGGACAGAGTATTATCTGCCTTCCACATAAGCTTACGATACTGGTACAGGCAGATTCCAGACAGGAATATGACGCTGTTGTACAATGATTCGAATAATCTGATAGTAGGAGTCTGATTTCATGAAAAAGACAGCTGTACTTGGTATGTATTTGGCATTTGCCATGATTTTGAGTTATATAGAAGTTCTGATTCCTCTGCCGCTTCCCATTCCAGGTATTAAGCTTGGACTTGCTAATCTTGCTATTATTCTGATTTTATATTTATATGGTTTTAAAGAAGCGCTGTTGATAAATGTGGTAAGGATTATACTTACGGGGCTGTTGTTTACCAATGTATCCATGATACTCTATAGTCTGGCTGGCGGATTATTAAGTCTTGCATGCATGGGACTTGCCAAAAAGGTGAATGGTTTTAGCATTCAGTGTGTCAGTATGATTGGCGGCATTACCCATAACCTTGGACAGATTCTGGTGGCTTTTGCAGTTGTACGGACATATGGTGTTTTTTATTATGTTCCGTTCCTGCTTCTGGCTGGTTCTGTGACCGGCTGGGTGATTGGCATGTTGGAGAAAATGATAGAACCAAGATTGAGACATTATTTACAGACTGAGAAATGAGAGGAGAAAGTAATACATGTATGCATATATTAAAGGGGAAATTGTAGATATCACAGAGGATAATGTTGTTCTTGAGTGCCATGATATCGGTTATAATATTAAAGTTCCATTCAGTGTGGTTCAGAAGCTGCCTGGTATTGGTTCTCAAGTCAGAATTTATACATATACCTGTGTGAGAGAAGATGCTTTCATATTATATGGTTTCCTGACCAGGGATGATTTATGGATATTTAAGAAGCTTATTACTGTAAATGGTATTGGACCTAAGGGTGCTTTAGGTATTTTGTCAGCTTTGACAGCGGATGATCTGAGATTTGCCATTATAGCAGGAGATTCCAAAGCAATTGCCAAAGCACCGGGAATTGGAGCCAAATCAGCAGAACGTATTATTCTGGACTTAAAGGACAAGATTACTTTTGAACCTGATAGTCTGTCAGAAACTGACATGAGTGTCAGTTCTTCCGGCTCTGTTGATTCAACTGCAAAGAATGAGGCAATTGAGGCAATGAGCGCACTTGGCTATTCACCAGCGGAAGCTTTGAAGGCTGTAAAACAAATTGAAATTACACCGGATATGGATGCAGGGGCAATTCTGAAGGCAGCATTGAAAGTGATTCGTTAAAGTTTGTTTGGAAAGGTGAGGAGTGCATATGACTGGAAGAGTCATTGAAACAAAAATGCTGGAGGAGGATATTAAACTTGAAGGCAGTCTACGACCTCAGACACTTCAGGATTATATCGGACAGCAAAAGGCAAAAGAGATATTAAGTATATATATAGAAGCAGCCAGACAACGTAACGATGCATTGGATCATGTGCTTTTTTACGGACCGCCTGGACTGGGCAAGACCACACTTGCAGGCATTATTGCGAATGAAATGAATGTAAACCTGAAAGTTACAAGTGGACCTGCAATTGAGAAGCCGGGAGAAATGGCGGCAATTCTGAATAATCTGCAGGAAGGGGATATTTTGTTCATTGATGAGATTCACCGTCTTAACAGACAGGTAGAAGAAGTATTGTACCCTGCAATGGAAGACTTTGCAATTGATATTATGATAGGCAAAGGAACATCTGCACGTTCTGTCAGACTTGATCTGCCTAAATTTACACTGGTGGGGGCTACAACGAGAGCGGGATTGCTTACAGCGCCTCTCAGAGACCGATTTGGCGTAATTCAGCATCTGGAATTCTATTCTATAGAGGAACTTGTTTTGATTATCCAGCATTCTGCCAGGATTCTTAATGTGGAAATAGATGAGAAGGGTGCAGTAGAGCTTGCACGCAGGAGTAGAGGGACACCACGACTGGCAAACCGTATTTTAAGACGTGTTCGAGATTTTGCACAGGTTCGTTATGATGGAAGAATTACAGAAGAGGTAGCCAATACAGCACTTGACCTTCTGGATGTGGATAAGTTGGGACTGGATCAGACAGACCGCCATATCCTTACTACTATGATTGATAAATTCCATGGTGGACCTGTAGGACTTGATACTCTGGCTGCTGCCATTGGAGAAGACAATGGTACGATTGAAGAAGTCTATGAGCCGTATCTGATCAAGAACGGATTGATCATGAGAACACCACGTGGAAGGGTAGTCACCGAGTTGTGCTATCATCATTTGGGGCTTGAATTTCCACAGTGATTTGATATAATAGAATAAATATAGGTTTACGTAAAGATAAGGCAATGTATAAGGGGGAGGTGTTCTATATGACTACAGATACAGAGGTAATCATTGGTGGCAAAGTTCTTACCATGAGTGGTCATGAAAGCGAAGAATACATGCAGAAGGTTGCATCTTATATTAATAATAAGCTTAATGAATATAACAAACTTGACAATTTCAAAAGACAGCCAATAGATACTCAGCATATCTTGTTGGAAATTAATATAGCGGATGATTATTTCAAAGCCCGTAATAAAGTTGAACTGCTGGAACAGGATTTAAAGGCAAAAGAAAATGAGCTTTATGATCTGAAACATGAATTGATCGCGACACAGATAAAACTTGAGAATACTTCCAAATCCTTAAAAGAAGCACAGGATGAGATTAACGAGAACTCCAAGAGTATTATCCGTATGGAGACAGAATTAAAGGAATATCGTAAAGAAGATAATAAGGCAGCTAATCATTAAGATGGCTGCCTCTTTTACGCACGTAGTATATACGTGTATTTATGCAGGAGGATTCATATGAATCAGACGAGAATCGAACTTCTTGCACCGGCAGGAGATTTTGCCTGTTTTCAGGCAGCAATGAATGCGGGGGCAGATGCAGTATATTTGGGTGGAGATAAATTTGGAGCAAGAGCCTATGCACATAATTTCTCGGAAGAAGAAATTATAGAAGCATTGAAGATTGCTCATCTTTTTCAAAAGAAAATATACCTTACAGTAAATACCCTGGTAAAGGAAAAAGAAATAGCAGACCTGATACCCTATCTGACACCACTTTATGAGGCAGGACTGGATGGTGTAATTGTACAGGATATAGGCGCTCTTATGATGATACGTGAGCATTTTCCTGGACTGGAGCTTCATGCCAGTACACAGATGACAATTACAGGCGTCTATGGAGCTGAATTTCTCAAGCAGCTTGGAGTCTGTCGTGTTGTACCTGCCAGAGAGCTTTCACTTGATGAGATACGTGACATAAAGGATAAGACGGGACTGGCGATAGAAACCTTTATACATGGTGCCATGTGTTATGCCTATTCTGGACAATGCCTTTTCAGCTCTATTCTGGGAGGGAGAAGTGGTAACAGAGGACGCTGTGCAGGTCCTTGCAGACTGCCATATACAGATGAACAGGGACATGTGATCTATCCGCTCAGCTTAAAGGATATGTATACATTACCGATTATTCCTAAGCTGATTCAGGCAGGTATTGATTCCTTTAAAATAGAAGGCCGTATGAAAAGCCCTGAGTATGTAGCAGGAGTGACTGCAATGTATCGTAAATATATTGATGCATATCTGCAGAATCCGGATAAACCATATCGTGTATCTCCAAAAGATGAAGCTGTTCTAAGGGGGCTTTATATTCGTACTGATATATGTCAGGGTTATTATGAACAGCATAATGGCAGAAATATGGTTACGATGAAAGAAGCAGGGTATTTGGGAAGTGATGATTCGGTTCTTAACGATATCCGTAACCGCTATCTTAATATGAAAAAGACCATTGCAATTCATGGAAGTATATCGGTATTTGCTGGACAGCCCATTCAACTGACTTTGACCTGCGATAACCTGAAAAACAAGGATGGACAATTGCTTTGTGTTACAGAAGAGGGCAGTGAGGCAGGAGAGGCGATTAATCGTCCTCTGACGAAGGAAGATATCAGTAATCGTATCTGTAAGCTGGGTGATACGAATTTTGCCATGTCTCAGTTGGAGGTTTTGACAGATGGACAGTCCTTTGTACCGGTTAAGGTTCTGAATGAACTGAGAAGACAAGCCTGCCTGCAGCTGGAAAATGCAATTTTGGCTTTGAATGATAATAGACATACTGAGAAAAATAAAGCAGATTTGGAACAGCCTGTAAAATTACAGGACAAGCTGGCATGCCATGCAGACAAACAACAATTATACGTACAGGTAACAACATTAGAACAGCTTCGGACAGTGACTCATTCATCGGTGGTACGGGGAATCTATGTGAATATAGACCTTGTTGCCAATCCGACTTATCAGGATGTTGTTATGCAGATTGTTAAAGAACATTCTGATATCAAATTCTTTTTGGCTCTTCCACATATTTTGCGTAAGAGATCGTATCATATGTTAGATAGCTATCATAGACTGACTGAGTCAAAAATGTTTTCTGGTGCACTGATCCGAAATCTGGAAGAATTGCAATGGCTGGTCAATGTTGACTATAAAGGTCAAATGATAGCAGATTATACATTATATGCATGGAATCAGCAGACAATCGCCTTTTATCAGAAGCGTTTTGACCGCCATACCATGCCACTGGAATTAAATCGTAAGGAGCTGTTGCAGCTGCAAAAGGATACGGATATGTCTGCTTATGAAATATGCATTTATGGAAGATTGCCGCTGATGTTTTCTGCCAACTGTGCTAAAAAGACATTAACATCCTGCAATCCAAAGTCGACCGAACCGGTACATCTTACAGACCGTTATCGAAATGATTTTCCAGTCGTTCAGAATTGTACACATTGCTATAATGTATTGTATAATACCGTTCCGATGTCCTTACATAATCAGTTCGACAGATTATATGCGGAACAATATGGTGTATACAGACTGGACTTTACTTTAGAGGATGAGAAGGAAACTGCCAGAATTCTGGAGTATTATGAACAGATATATTCAGGTGAGAAGAATATGGAATTCCCTTGTGCAGATTATACGAATGGACATTATAAACGTGGGGTAGAATAAAGTATGGTAAAAGCGATTATTGAATTATCAAATTACATATTGGTGCTGAATCTGCTGTTGTATACTATAATCAGCTTTGTGCTGCTGCCAAAGGAAGATGAAGAACGTTCTTCATTTTTGCTGGTGTTACAGGATGTATTTATATTCATTAATCATCTTACAGGAAGCCTTGTGCTGTTATCAACCAGGCATGATATGACTTATTTATTCTATCCTGTTTTTCAAATGATTGCTATTTTTTCATTTTTTGTATTGATGAGAGCCATTTATCCCAAATCAAATAGATTACTCCTGAATCATATAGGACTGTTATTGTCTGTCAGCTTTGTTATTCTGACCAGATTATCCTTCAGTAGGTCTGTTAAGCAATTTGCGATTGTAGCAGTGTCTATGATTATTGCACTGATTATTCCATCACTTATGAAATATTTGCATCTGCTGATCAGAGGAAGGTGGATTCTGGGAATCCTTGGTGTTGTGCTTTTGGGCGCAGTACTGGTAACAGGAAGTATTATCAATGGCTCGAAACTATCGTTTTCTATCTTGGGAATCTCTTTCCAGCCGTCTGAATTTATCAAGATTCTGTACGTGATATTTCTGGCAGGAGTTTTATCAGAAGCCAGATCCAGGATGTCAATATTCATTTCGGCAGTACTTGCAGCTGCGCATGTTTTGGTGCTTGTAGCATCAAAAGACCTGGGAAGCGCGTTAATATATTCTATCACCTATGTGATACTGCTTTATATTGCAATACGTAAGATATTTTTTATTGTGGGTGGAATGGCAGGTGCAGCGGCAGCCTCGGTTCTGTCATATTATTTATTCTCCCACGTCAGAGTACGTATAGCAGCCTGGCAGAATCCGTGGACAGATATCAGCGCTACCGGTTATCAGATAGCGCAGTCCCTGTTTGCAATTGGAACCGGAAGCTGGTTCGGCATGGGAATAGATGCGGGTTCTCCACAGTCGATTCCTTATGTAGAACAGGATTTCATTTTCTCCGCAATTTGCGAGGAGTATGGTATTTTGTATGGAATCTGTCTGGTTGCCATATGTGTCAGCCTTTTCCTGGAGATAGTGCACATTGCCCATGTGTGTGAGGAATCTTTCTTGAAATATGCTTCTTACGGTTTGGGTATCGTGTATATTTTCCAGATTTTCCTGACGATAGGCGGTAATACGAAGTTTATTCCTCTGACAGGAGTTACTTTACCGTTGATCAGTTATGGCGGTAGTTCTGTTTTGACTACTATGCTGATGTTTGCTCTTTTGCAGGGATTTTATATCTACAGATATGCGGTCTTAACAGAGGGAGAGCTGCCTGCTGCACCACGTATTCAAATGAATGTGATAGCAGGAGTTTTCTCAGCTCTGTTTGTGGCGATATCTGTATATTTAGTACACTTTGCGTATTATGATAGTCCGGCAGTAGTAAATAATACTTATAACTCCAAGAGACAGGAACTTCTGGCGACCAAAACTACCAGAGGAGATATTCTGGCTTCTGATGGTACGGTGCTTGCGACAACAGACCCGGATACAGATGAACGAATCTATCCGTTTGAGAATGTATATGCACATGCAGTAGGCTATGCAAGTCATGGCAGACTGGGAGTAGAACAGACTGCGGGAATATATCTGGTATCTTCAAATGTTTCTCTTAATAACAAAATTCAGGATGACCTGGCAGATGAGAAACATACAGGTAATTCTGTATATACAACGCTTGATCCACAGCTTCAACAGGAAGCTTACAATGCGCTGGGAATGTATGAAGGTGCGATTATTGTTACGGAACCGGATACGGGGCGCATACTCGCTCTTGTTTCCAAACCTGATTTTGATCCAAACACCATATCTGAGGTATGGGATGATCTGGTGAATGACAGTAACAGTTCAGTTCTGGTAAACAGGGCAACACAGGGATTATATCCGCCGGGCTCTACGTTTAAGATATTAACGGCACTGGAATATATTCGTGAGAATCCTCTTACTTATCAGAATTATTCCTTTGATTGTAATGGAAGATTCACCAGCGGAGAAGATACAATTCGCTGCTTCCATGGTACGAAGCATGGTAAAGTGGATTTTACGACTTCATTTGCCAAGTCCTGTAATTCTTCGTTTGCCAACATGGGATTGACATTGAGCAGAACCAGCTTTGAAGACACCCTGAGCAGTCTGTATTTTAATCAGTCTTTACCGGTAGAACTGACTTCTAATATAAGTAAAGTATCCATAGGCACCGGTTCATCTGACAGTGACCTGATTCAGACAGTTATCGGACAGGGAACTACACAGATGACGCCGCTCCATTTGTCCATGATTACTTCCATGATTGCAAATCACGGTATCATGATGCAACCGTATATAATAGATCGTGTTGAGTCCGCAGACGGTAATCTGATCAAGAGCTTTTCTTCTGATTCATTGGGACAGTTAATAAGCGAAGAAGAAGCGGATATTCTCAAGAATCTGATGATTGCTGTGGTACAGGAAGGAACAGGAACACGATTAAAGGGACAGTCATATCAGGTCGCAGGTAAGACCGGATCTGCTGAGTACAATTCTCAATCTGATTCCCATGCCTGGTTTACCGGCTTTTCCTATGATACGGATAGACCACTTCAGGTTACAGTGATTATGGAAGGCGCTGGTTCAGGCGGTGAATATGCAGTACCTGTAGCGAAAAGAATATTCGACCAATATTATAATGAGTAATTTATTAAACTGAATTTGCTTGAATTTTTATACAATTAACGAATATTCTTTGTAATTTATCCTGAAAAGGTGTATATTATTATTAGGTATACAAAAGCAACAGAAGGGAGCTGAAATATGCTTAATCGCTTATTTGGAAATTATTTAGTAAACAGGGGATATTTAAACCCTGCTCAATTGGATGATCTGTTGGAAACAATTGATGAATACAAAGCTAATTCACAGACAGTCATTCTTGTAAATAAATTTTTGACATTTTCACAGATTCAGTTTATACAGCAGTCTCAGATGCAGGATGAATCATTTACAGAAGCGGCGCTTCGCCTGCAACTGTTGACAGATAATCAGATAGAACAGATAGTACAGTTCCAGTCATTGCCAGTCATGTGCTTTGCCCAGTTATTACTGGATAAGCAGATATTGCAGACTGAGGACATTATGCACGTGCTTTCAGATTTCCAAATGTATCATCAATTTACCGATGAACAGCTTCATGTTCTGTGTATTGATGATATGGAACAGATTATCCGTATTTTTGTTCCTTTCCAGAATCCCAGAATGCATGAATTGACAGTTACTTTGTTGCAGACAATAAAAAGGCTGATTGATAAGAATGTTTATCTGGATAAGGCATATATGGCACATTCTATTCAGATAGACCGGTATGCAGTGCAGACATTATCCGGTGATCTCAATGTCAAGTTCTATTTGTCAGCGCCTATCAACAATCTGCTGGCAATTGCCAATCATTTTGGCTCAGAAACGTATGATGTGATTAATGATGATGCTTTGGATAATGTAGGTGAATTCATTAATTGTGTAAGCGGTCTTTTTGCAACGAACCTTAGTTATGAGGGTATTGATGTAGATATGGATGCTCCTCAGTATGGAATGGAAGGTCCTTATCTTAATAATGGTAAGATCTACGTGATTCCTATTCATGCGAATCGCTTCAGTTTTCGTGCAGTATTTGAGCTGTGCCAATAAATATCTATAAGTCAAAGGAGAACAGATTATGCATACAGCGATTATTATTGACGACTCTAAAACATCCCGATCAGTTCTCAGAACCATACTTGAAAAGAACGGTTATGAGATTGTAGCTGAAGCTGCGAACGGAGAAGAGGGATTTGAAAAATATTGTGATTTACATCCTGATTTTGTGACACTGGACATTACAATGCCTGTTATGGATGGCATTCAGACACTGGTTAAAATCAAAGAATACGATCCAGGTGCAAAAGTCATTATGGTTACTGCTGCCGGACAAAAGGGCAAAATGGTAGATGCAATTAAACTTGGTGCTGCAGAATTTGTTACAAAGCCTTTTGAAACAGATCAGATTATCAGTATTATTGAAAGTATTGAAGAATAGTCAAATCAATGGCTAAAATACGCACCATATGGGAGGAAACGCCATGATTGAAGCTACAAGCTGTGGAGGCGTAGTAATTTTCAGAGGAAAGATATTATTATTATACAAGAATTTTAAGAACAGATATGAAGGCTGGGTCATGCCAAAAGGAACGGTAGAAGCCGGAGAGAAACATGTAGAGACAGCTCTGAGAGAAGTCTTTGAAGAGACCGGAGTAAAGGCTACTGTAATCCGATATATAGGAAAAAGCGAATATTCGTTTTCAGTTCCGCAGGATGTTGTAACAAAAGAAGTGCACTGGTATCTGATGATGGCTGACAATTATTACAGCAAACCACAGAAAGAAGAGTTTTTTGTTGATTCTGGTTATTACAAGTATCATGAGGCGTATCATTTGTTAAAATTTTCCAATGAGAAACAAATACTGGAGAAAGCATACCAGATGTACACTGAACTTCGAAAAAACAAACAATGGGTAAAACCGCAGGATAATTCCAATAATGGAAGGTCTTAAAGACCTTCTTTTCTTTTATTATAAAATATGGTAAAATGATGATATGTTTTACATAACTTTGTACATACTAAACAATGGGAGCTGATATACATGCGTTTTTATAAAAGGTTATATGTGGGCTCATCTGTGAAAAAGAAGAGAAGACAGATTGTGTGGAAACTTAAAACCGGTAAAGTTATGCCGAATGTATACTGCATAGCTCTTGCAAATAATCAGGATATGCTGGAGATATATCATAATGCTGTTCTGAAACAGCCATATTACCGGCAATATCCTCCATATATTATCGGGATTGCCGGGAGTTATCAGGAAGCGGTAGAATTAATACAGACCATGCTGATGGATGCAATGGAATTAACAGGCACTTATGATGTACGTAAGATATGCGTTACTCTTGATTGGCAAAAGTGTAATTGATAAAAGGGGATTATATGTTCGGAATCATTTTGTCTATTTTAAAAATAATTGGAATTATTCTGCTGATTCTGCTGGCATTGGTTCTTTTTATCCTTTGCATTGTATTGTTTGTACCAATACGCTATAAAGCAGATGGCTTTTACAAAGAGTCATACAAAATAGAAGCTAAAGTTACATGGCTGCTGCATATTGTGACTTTGAAGGTTTGCCAGAGCAGTGAAGAAGCATTGCATATAATACTGAAGATACTGGGGCTTACGGTATATGATAATACCAGACCAAAAGCTGATAAAAAGCAAAAGAATAAAGCCAAAGCCACAAAGCAGAAAAAAGAAAAAAAGACTGCTCCAGAGAATAAACAGCCGGAATTAAAAGGGGCATCTGTAGAGAGCCCGGCAGATACTCAGACAGCGGACGATACTTCGCAGGTGGATATAGATACTGCAGAAATCAATTCAGATGATGAAAAACTGAACTTTTGGCAGAAAATTATTAAAATTTTTCGAAAATTTATACATTTTTTTCAGAATATTAAGTACACATTTAGAAAATTCTATGATACAATAGTAAACATAAAAAGTAATGTATCTTATTATTGCAATGTGTTGTCGCAGGACAGCACCAAAGAGGCATTTCAAATTGCCGGAAAACAGATAAAACGTATTTTTCGTAATCTGAGACCACGTAAGTGGCATGTTTATGTCCATCTTGGAGCGGAAGATCCGGCAACGTTGGGAGATGTTCTTGGCATCTGGGGAATGTTATATCCTTTACACGAAGGAAAGATAGCATTAGAACCGGATTTTGATTCTGAAATACTGGAAGGTGAATTTTTCTGTAAAGGCAGGATTCACATTTTTGTATATATATGGACTGCATATATAATTCTGTTCGATAAAAATATAAAACATTTGAAAAAATGTCTGTTACGGGAGGATGATTAACACTATGGCAGATAATAGCTTTAGCGGAATTGTAGGTTCTATGATGAAGGGGATGGAAGGTTTTCTTTCTTCCAAAACTGTAGTAGGGGAACCAACACAGATAGGAGATACTACCATTATTCCACTGGTTGATGTTACATTCGGCGTAGGAGCCGGCGCAACGACAAAAGATAGCCAAAATGGCGGTGGTGGTGGTATGTCGGGCAAAATGACACCAAGTGCTGTACTGGTGATTAAGAATGGTCAGATTAAGCTGGTGAACATTAAGAATCAGGATACAATGACGAAGGTACTGGATATGATACCCGATCTTGTAGATCGTTTCACGGCACCGAAGGAAGACATGCCAAGCGATGAAGATGCAATAAAAACCGCTTTTCCAGACAAAGATGAACAGTAACAGCATATAATAGAATAAGACGGCAGACAGGACGGTATGATAATGAAAAAGCTGATAGGATATACAATGTTCTGGATTGCTGTTGGCATGGTTTTGATGCTGATTATCAGCGATGTATGGATTGCTGTCATAATAATTGCTTTTTTGCTTATAGTTGGTTACAGTTTGTTTCACTGCCAGTAGTAAGGGTACTGGTATGGATTGTATCAATAATAGGGTGAGGAATTTAATATGAGGGATTTTGATGAGAGGCTCATGAAGGCTGAGACTTCTGATGAGGTAAAGAAACTCAAATTATGGATGTTTCAGGAGCAAGTCAAGATTCAGGCTAAGAAGGACGAATTGGACGAGTTAAGCCACAAGTTGCAGGAAGAAAAGAGGACATTGGAACGGGACAGAAATGCATTAGACATCAAGATTAAGACAGAAAATAAACGTTTCGATCAAAATGAAATATTTATGTCCAAGAAGCAGCAGATAATAGAAAATGCTTTTCGACAGCTTGCTTTGGATCGGAAAGCATTGGAGTGTGAGCGCCTGAATCTTGAATATGAAAAAGGTAAATTTGCAAAGCAGAAATTACATTCCAGGGCAAATTCTGATTCTATGGGGGCAGGAGCACTTGAAAATAATTACTGTGGAAGCTGTGTATTTTTCAGAGGCGTAGATAATGAGCTTGCTTTACGAAAGAGATATAAGGAACTGCTGAAGATTTTCCATCCGGATAATCGGTGTGGTGATACTAAGACTTTATTACTTATTCAAAAAGAGTATGAAAAAATGAAGAGACAGTACTATGAAGTGTAGTACTGTCTCTTTTTGTAATCAAACTCTGTAAACTAAAAACAAGCAGGCGAACCTACTTGTTTTTTTAAAATAAATTATGCTCTTTCAACGCTTCCGGATCTCAAGCAGCTTGTACAAACATGCATTCTCTTAGTAGCTCCGTTTACTTTGCATTTTACTCTTTTAACATTTGAATTCCAAATTGCGTTGGATCTTCTATGAGAATGGCTTACGTTGTTTCCGAAATGAACGCCCTTGCCACAAATATCGCATTTTGCCATAGTTAGCACCTCCTTGACTAAACTAAGTCATTCGACTCACAACATTAGTATCTTACCAAAAAAACATTCATATTGCAAGCAATATTTTTAAAAAGAGTAAAAAATATATGAATTATATAGAAATATAGGTTTCTTTTTTGCTCATTTGCGGTTATAATAGAATCGAATAATTTTAAAGGAGGATTTCTATGAAAGGTTCAATGAATACCCATTTGGGAAATATTGTTATTGATCCGGAAGTTATCGCACAGTATGCAGGCAGTGTAGCTGTTGAATGCTTTGGCATTGTCGGCATGGCATCCGTTAATGTGAAAGATGGCCTGGTGAAATTACTTAAAAAAGAAACTATTACTCATGGAATACAGGTTAATATCGTAAATAATAAATTAATTCTTGATTTTCACGTTATTGTTGCATATGGTGTCAGCATCATCGCTGTATCTGATAACCTGATTAGCAATGTGAAATATAAAGTAGAAAATTTTACAGGTCTCGAAATCGAAAAAATCAACATCTTTGTTGAAGGCGTTCGAGTAATAGATTAAGGAGGATTCTAGAAGTGGGCTTAAATATAATCGACGCGCAAATGCTTTCAAAGATGTTTCTTGCCGGTGCAAAGAACTTGGAGCATAAGAAGGAATGGATCAATGAATTAAATGTTTTCCCTGTTCCTGACGGCGACACCGGTACAAATATGTCTATGACAATTATGTCTGCTGCTAAAGAAGTGGCAGCAATCAAGGAACCTAATATGGCTGCATTGGCTAAGGCAATTTCATCAGGTTCTCTTAGAGGCGCAAGAGGTAATTCAGGTGTTATTTTGTCTCAGCTGTTCAGAGGCTTCAGCAAGGTGATCAGTGAATATGATGAGATTAATGTAGCAATCCTTGCTTCTGCATGTGAAAAGGCTGTTGAGACAGCATACAAAGCAGTTATGAAGCCAAAGGAAGGTACGATTCTGACTGTAGCCAAGGGCGCTGCGAAAAGAGCTAACGACCTTGCTGTAGCAGGCGAGAAGGATCTTGAGATCTTCATTAGCGAAGTGATCAAAGAAGCTGAGGTGGTTCTGGCACAGACTCCGGAAATGTTACCTGTTCTGAAACAGGCAGGCGTTGTAGATTCAGGTGGACAGGGTCTTGTAGAAGTATTAAAGGGTGCTTATGATGCATTCCTTGGTAAAGAGCTGGATCTTACGATTGAAGCTGCACCTTCCAAGCCGGCAGCCAAGGGTTCCATGTCTCCTAATATTGAGGCACAGGCGCAGGCGGAGATTAAATTCTGCTATTGTACACAGTTCCTGATTATGCTTAATAAGCCATTTAATATCAAACAGGAAATGGATTTTAAAGAGTACCTGGAATCTATCGGCGATTCTATCGTTGTAGTTGCCGATGATGAGATCGTAAAGGTTCATGTTCATACAAATGACCCAGGACTTGCAATGCAGAAGGCACTCCTGTATGGCTCTTTGACAACTATTATTATTGAGAATATGCGTCTTGAAAGAGATGAAAAAGTCTCAGATATGATGGAAAGAGAGATGCAGCAGCCGGTAATCGAGAAAGAAGATACACAGGAGCAGGAAGCACCTGCTGCCGCAGCTGAGCATAAGGAAACAGGTTTTGTTGCTGTATCTATTGGTGAAGGAATGAATGAAATCTTCAGTTCTCTGGGTGTTGACTACATCATTGAGGGTGGTCAGACAATGAACCCAAGTACAGAAGATATGTTGAATGCAATTGACCAGATCAATGCGGATAACATATTCATTTTCCCTAATAATAAGAATATCATTCTGGCAGCGAACCAGGCAAAGGAACTGACAGAGGATAAGAATATTATTGTTATTCCTACTAAGACTGTTCCACAGGGAATTACAGCTATTATCAACTATGTTCCTGATATTTCCATAGAAGAGAATGAAGCAGTCATGACAGAGGAAGCACAGAATGTTGCTACAGGTCAGGTTACTTATGCAGTACGTGATACTATGATTGACAACAAAGAAATTCACCAGGGCGATTTTATGGGAATTGGTGATAAGGGAATTCTGTCTGTTGGTACAGATTTGCAGGAAGTTGCTTTTGAAATGGTATCAGAAATGATGAAGGATGATTATGAACTGATCAGCATTTATTATGGCGCAGATATTTCTGAAGAGCAGGCACAGGAGCTTGTGTCAAGAATTCAGGAGAAGTTTACATCCTGTGACGTAGAATTACAGTTTGGTGGACAACCTATCTATTCTTATGTAGTTTCTGCTGAATAATATAAGATAATAAATATATAGAAGGCAAAGGGAACGGTTATTCCGTTCCTTTTTGTCCCTGTGGGTATTTTTATGAAATTAACAGATTCTATAACAAGTGTGAAGGGCGTAGGGGATAAAACAGCAGCCCTGTATCATAAATTAAATATCTATACGGTATATGATCTGATAACGCATTATCCAAGAGAATATGAGGAATGGCAGGATATTACGCCTATTTCTGACATGCAGGTCAATCAGGTACAGGCAATACATGCTACGGTAATTAGCGTACCACAGACTTTGCATGTAAAACGTAATATGTCTATTACCACTGTTCATGTGAAGGACAGTACAGGACAATGTGATTTGGCTTATTTCAATATGCCGTATATCAAGAATAATCTGCAGCCCGGCAAACAGTATATATTGCGGGGACAGGCTGTTATGCGCCGTAATGTCCTTACACTGGAACATCCAAAGATTATTACGGGAGAAGAATTTATAAAGCATCTGCATACGCTGACGCCGATTTATTCTACGACTAAGGGGCTGACGGTACAGGCGATTGCCAAAACAGTCCGAAATGCCCTGGATGAACTGGCATTTTATGATTATTTCCCGGATTTTATGCGTACAGAATATGATTTGCCGGATTATGCACAGGCAATGCGTGACATTCATTTTCCAGAGAACCGTACGGCTTTGATTGCAGCCCGTAAAAGGCTCGTATTTGAAGAATTTTTCTTCTTTATCCTTTCCGTTATGACATTGAAGGATATGTCTGAGAGATCGGTGAATGATTGTCCTATGATGAAAATTGATGCGTGTCAGGAATTGATTGACAAGCTGCCATATCAATTGACTGGAGCACAGACGAAGGTCTGGGCAGAAATTGAGAGAGACATGTGTTCTGCACATCTGATGAATCGACTTGTGCAGGGGGATGTGGGATCAGGTAAGACGATTGTTGCAATACTGGCTATGTTTATGTGCGTTATGAATCATAAACAGGCGGCTTTTATGGCGCCTACAGAAGTATTGGCAAAGCAGCATTATGAATCTATATCTCAGATGGCGGATCAATATAATCTGCCTTTTCTCCCTGTGCTGTTGACTGGCTCACTGACCGCAAAGGAGAAAAGGATTGCAAAAGAGAAAATCAGTCAGGGCTTATGCAATGTAATTATCGGAACGCAGGCATTGATTCAGGATAATGTGGATTTCTATGATTTAAAGCTGGTTGTCACGGATGAACAGCATCGTTTTGGCGTAAAACAGAGAGAAACGCTGGCTATGAAAGGGCTTTCACCACATGTACTTGTCATGAGTGCTACACCTATACCGAGAACACTGGCGTTGATTCTGTATGGAGATCTTGATATATCAGTCATGAATGAACTGCCGGCGGATCGTCTTCCTATTAAGAACTGTGTGGTAGGGACAGATTATCGCTCCAAAGCGTATCAATTTATTGCCAGGGAAGTGACAGACGGCAGACAGGCTTATGTCATTTGTCCGATGGTTGAACCGGGAGATGAGGACAGTGAGCAATCGAATCTTGAGAATGTCATAGAATATACAGAAAAGCTTCGGGCTGCATTGCCTGAGTCGATTCGTATTGCATATTTACATGGGCAGATGAAACCCAGGGATAAAAACCGAATCATGGAAGAATATGCAGCGCACAATATAGATGTTCTGGTATCGACTACGGTAATTGAAGTAGGTATTAATGTACCGAATGCAACGGTTATGATGGTTGAAAATGCTGAAAGATTTGGACTTGCACAGCTTCACCAGCTGAGGGGGCGTGTTGGAAGAGGAAAATACCAGTCTTATTGCATTTTTATCAGTACGACTAATAATAAAGGTACTATGGAGCGATTACAGGTATTGAATAAATCGAATGATGGCTTCTTTATTTCATCGGAAGATATGAGATTGCGCGGTCCTGGTGATTTATTTGGAATCAGGCAAAGTGGACAATTTCAGTTTCAGATAGGCGATATCTATCAGGATGCCACAATATTACAATCAGCACAGCAATGTGCTTCACAGGTATATAAAAGTTATATACAGAATGGGAAAGTACCAGAACCACAGTATGCGGAAATTTGGCAGCATTACGAAGAGAATATTGCCCGTAGTGTTGACTTTATCAGCATCTGACAGTAGAATAAAAGAGTGTAGCTGTTGTTTATGATACTTCTACACAAGAGTAAGAGATACACAATAGGGGGTTAACTATATGTCAAGAATTGCAGTAGTTACTGACAGTAACAGCGGCATTACACAAGCGCAGGCTAAAGAATTAGGTGTTAGTGTCATTCCAATGCCTTTTATGATTGATGGAGAGACTTATTATGAAGAGATCTCTTTAAGCAGAGATGAATTCTATGAAAAACTGGCAGCTAATGCAGATATATCAACTTCACAGCCGTCTCCAGAATCTATACTTAATTTGTGGGATTCTTTATTAGAAAATTATGATGAAGTTATTCATATTCCAATGTCAAGTGGATTGAGTGGTTCCTGCCAGACAGCAATTATGCTGTCACAGGATTATAATGGTAAAGTTCATGTTGTGAATAACCAGAGAATTTCTGTTACACAGAGACAGTCAGTTTTAGATGCGCTCGCATTGATTGATGCAGGTAAGAGCGGAGCTGAGATCAAAGAGATTCTGGAAGCTGACAAATTCAATTCTACTATCTATATTATGATTGATACATTATATTATCTGAAGAAGGGCGGAAGAATTACGCCTGCTGCGGCAGCACTGGGAACTTTGCTGAAATTAAAGCCGGTACTCCAGATTCAGGGAGAGAAGCTGGATGCTTTTGCCAAAGCCAGAACGGTAAATCAGGCAAAGACTATTATGATGAATGCAATAAAGAGTGATATAGAAAAGAGATTTGGAGGCGTATCGAAAGATAACCAGATTTATCTGCAGATTGCACATACACAAAATGAAGAAGCTGCAAAGGTTCTGGCACAGGAGCTTCATGAGGCATTTCCAGATTACCCGATTTATATCGACCATTTATCATTAAGTGTTTCCTGCCATATTGGACCAGGTTCATTGGCAATAGCATGTTGTAAGAAAATGTCTATTTAATAATTGATATGGATAATAAAAAACAGTCGTTTGAAAAACGACTCAGACTGTAGACAAACTGGTTCTGAAGCTCATGCTTCGAACCAAGTTTGTCTTT
>CAVBMG010000037.1:0-29269 GCA_963596435.1 Agathobacter sp. | reverse complement strand
CGCACGTACGGTTTTGTGTAGGGGTATGGGGAGTAATCCCCATATCTACTAGAGATAAAGACTTTACGCACGATAAGTCTGATAATAAGCGAAAGGAGCTATATCATTATGGATGCAACAAACAAAATAAAAGACAAAGGGTTGGCAAGGAAGCTGACAACGGCAGTCGTTGGAGCTATTGTGTTGTTAAGTGCAGGGCTTGTAATTATAGCTGCTGTAGTTTTTACAGATATCAGAGTCACAATGAAGCAGGTATTGTATGATGCAACACTGGACAGCTACAAGAGTGTAATCAGTTCAGAGGTGCAGAGTACGATCAGTATTGTAGACAACTATTATCAATTGGCTCAGTCAGGAGAGTTATCAGAAGCTGAGGCGCAAAAGAAAGCACTGGAAGTTATCCGAAGCATTCGATATGGGGATGATAATTCAGGCTATCTGTGGGTAGATGGTACAGATTATACACTGATCATGCACCCTATTCTGCCGGATCAGGAAGGAAACAACCGATATGAACTGACTGACCAGAATGGTGTCAAGATCATTCAGGAGATCATGAAGGTTGCCAAAGAAGGCGGTTATAATGAATTCTACTTTACCAAATCCGATGGTGTGACAGTAGCTCCTAAAGTAGCATACAGTAAAGAATTTGAGCCGTGGAACTGGGTTATTACAACAGGTGTATATTCTGATGATATTCAGAATATTGTGGATAATTCCAGCGGTGTAATTCAGATTGGACAGATTTTTAATCAGTCTCTTGGACTGATGGCAGGAATGGCTGCATTGTTTGCAGTAATTATTGCAATTGTTGCATACATATTAATTAGGAAGATCATTCAGGTAATTGACAAAGTAAAGGTACAGCTTACCAGAGTGGCACAGGGAGATCTTACCGGTAAGCTGGAGGGTAAGATTGCTCAGAGAAATGATGAACTTGGCGCTATGGTGCGTAATACGAATATCGCCATGGATGCATTCAGAAACAGTATGCTATCTGTTAAGAACACAACAGATGCAGTTGAGTCTGGCAGTTCAGATATGAAGGACAAGACAGAGAATGCGGTAAATGCAAATGAACAGGTGGCTACGGCAATTGGCAATGTTGCCGCCGAAGTATCCCAGCAGGCATCAGCAGTAGACCAGATGATTGAGAATGTGTCTTCTCTTGCAGATGCAGGCAAGGCTGTATCCGCAGCGGTAGAAGAAGCACTGCAATATATGAAGCAGCTGGATGGCAATTCTGCCGATATGAAAGCCAAGATGGAGTCCATGTCAGCGGAAAGTGCTAATATGGATGTGAATGTACAGGAGATTTCAGAGAAGATAGATGTGACCAGCAAGGGTATTCAGGAGATGGAAGCAATTCTTGGCAGCATAGAAGAGATCGCATCCGAAACCAATCTGCTTGCACTGAATGCTTCTATTGAAGCTGCAAGAGCAGGAGATGCAGGAAGAGGCTTCGCCGTTGTAGCTGACAGTATCAAGGGATTGTCAGAGAATACCTCTAATGAACTTGAGAATATCCGAAAGATTATTTCTACACTGGTGGAGAATTTCAAGGAGTGTGAGAAATGTATTGATCTGGTCGTAAAGAGCAATCAGAGCAGTACAGAGTCTACAAAGGATGTTATCGAATCCTTCCGTATCATTAACAATGATGTGGTAAGTACCAATGAGAAGCTTACAGTAGTGCATGAGACTGATGAGAAGATGATGAAAGACATCATGGAAATAGACAATCAGGTGAAGGTAATCGGACAGGTTGCAGAGAGCAATGCAGCGGCAACACAGGAGATTACAGCAAGCTCAGAAGAGCTGACCGCACTGCTTACCAATATCAGTACTACATGCAACAGTATGAGCGGATATGTAGATAATCTGGTAAAAGACATGAATCAGTTCAAAGTAGAAGAATAAAGATAACCTGTATTCATGAAAATAAACAGAGATTGTGGAAACGCAAAAGTTTCCCAATCTCTGTTTTTGTATTTTAGGAAAAACAGCAAAAAACCTTGAAAAAGGCACATAAACAGTGTAAAATTCTAACAGATTAATGAAAAAGGAAATGAGGTATAGTATGGCACTGAATAAGAAGCCTGTTACGGGAATGAAAGATATTATGCCGGAAGAAATGGCAATCCGTGATTATGTAATCGGTGTGATCAAGGAGACCTATGGTAAATTCGGTTTTACCCCTATAGAGACTCCCTGCATGGAGAATATAGCGAATTTAAGCAGCAAGCAGGGTGGAGAAAATGAGAAGCTGATCTTCAAGGTATTGAAGAGAGGTGAGAAGCTCAATCTTGAGACAGCTAAGGAAGAAGCTGATCTGGTAGACTTTGGTATGCGTTATGACCTGACAGTACCTCTGGTACGTTATTATTCCAATCATGCCAATGAACTGCCTTCTCCTTTCAAGGCATTGCAGATGGGCAATGTATGGAGAGCAGACAGACCACAGAGAGGTAGATATCGTCAGTTCATGCAGTGCGATATTGATATCCTGGGCGAAGCCTCCAATCTGGCAGAGATCGAGCTGATTCTTGCAACAACAACAACACTTGGCAAGATTGGTTTTAAGAATTTCGAGATCCGTATCAATGACAGAAGAATCTTAAAGGCAATGGCTGCGTACAGCGGTTTTGCTGAAGAGGATTATGATAATATATTCATTATTCTGGATAAAATGGACAAAATAGGTCTTGATGGCGTAGAGAATGAGCTGATCGAAGACGGCTATGCCAAAGACAGTGTAGAGAAGTATCTTGCATTATTTAAAGGAATGCAGGAGAGCGAAGATACCTTGTCCTTTATCGAAGAGAAGATGACAGGCTTCCTTGAGGAAGATGTGAAGACAAGCTTCAGAGAGATCATTGAAAGCGTCAATGCGACCAAGGGAGATCATTTCAAGCTGGTATTTGATCCTACTCTGGTACGTGGTATGTCATATTATACAGGTACTATTTTTGAGATTGCAATGCCTGAATTCGGCGGAAGCTGTGGCGGCGGTGGACGTTATGACAAGATGGTAGGCAGATTTACAGGCAAGGATGTTCCTGCCTGCGGATTCTCCATCGGTTTTGAGCGTATTATCATGCTGCTTCTTGAGAGTGGCTTCAAAGTACCTTCCAGGAATAAGAAGATCGCTTATCTGATCGAGAAGGGCGTAGAAGGACAGGCTCTGTGTGATGTCATTGCCAAGGCGCAGGAAGCAAGAAAAGACGGCACACAGGTACTGGTTGCCAGAATGAATAAGAATAAGAAGTTCCAGAAGGAACAGCTTACGGCAGAAGGATATGAGGAATTCCAGGAATTCTACAAAAATCCATTAAATTAGTTAAAAATAACGTGTGATATTTTATCGCACAGAAATGAGGATAAAGACATGGCTGAGACTATGAAAGGTTTGAAGAGAACCCACAGATGTACAGAGGTCACCACAGCAAATGTTGGTCAGACTGTAACCGTTATGGGCTGGGTACAGAAGAGTAGAAATAAAGGAGGAATCATTTTCGTTGATCTTCGTGACAGAAGTGGTCTGTTACAGATTATCTTTGAACAGGGTGATGATCCACAGAGATTCGTTGGAGCAGAAGAATTTGCCAAGGCTGAGAGCCTTAGAAGTGAATATGTAATCGCTGTTGTTGGTAAGGTAGAGAACCGTGAAGGCAACACCAATGAGAATATGGCAACAGGTGCAATCGAAGTTCGTGCGACACAGCTTCGTATTCTCTCTGAATCAGAGACACCGCCTTTCCAGATCGAGGCAGATTCCAAGACCAAGGAAGAGCTTCGTTTGAAATACCGTTATCTGGATCTGAGAAGACCTGACTTACAGGCTAAGATCATGATGAGAAGCCGCGTAGTAGCTAAGATTCGTGAGTTCATGACAAACGAAGGCTTCCTGGAGATCGAGACTCCTATTCTGAATAAATCAACCCCAGAAGGCGCAAGAGATTACCTGGTACCAAGCCGTGTGCATCCTGGTACATTCTATGCTCTGCCACAGTCACCACAGTTGTTCAAGCAGCTGCTGATGTGTTCTGGTTTTGACAGATATTTCCAGATTGCAAAGTGCTTCCGTGATGAAGACTTACGTGCTGACAGACAGCCTGAGTTCACACAGGTAGATATGGAATTATCCTTCGTGGATGTAGATGATGTTATCGAAGTCAATGAGAGACTGTTAAAGGCTGTATTCAAGGAAACTATCGGTATCGACGTACCAAATCCCATCCCAAGAATGACCTGGCAGGAAGCTATGGATCGTTTCGGTTCTGATAAGCCTGATACACGTTTCGGTATGGAGCTTGTCAATGTCAGTGATGTAGTAGCAGGCTGTGGTTTCAGCGTATTTACATCTGCACTGGAGAATGGCGGTTCTGTTCGTGGTATCAACGCAGAAGGTCAGGGAGAGATGCCAAGAAAGAAGATTGATGCACTGGTAGAGTTTGCAAAGGGCTTTGGCGCCAAGGGTCTGGCATATATCGCAATCCAGCCTGATGGTACATTGAAATCTTCTTTTGCCAAGTTCATGACCGAAGAACAGATGGCAGCACTTGTAAAAGCAATGAACGGTAAGAACGGAGACTTACTTCTGTTTGCAGCCGATAGAAATAAAGTCGTATGGGATGTATTAGGCAACCTTCGTCTGGAAATCGCAAGAAATCTTGGTATTCTGGACAAGAACCAGTACAACTTCCTGTGGGTAACAGAGTTCCCTCTTCTTGAGTGGAGTGATGAAGAGAACAGATATGTAGCAATGCATCATCCGTTCACAATGCCTATGGAAGAGGATATTCCACTTCTTGACACTGATCCTGGTAAGGTTCGTGCCAAGGCATACGATATCGTATTGAATGGTACAGAGCTTGGTGGTGGTAGTGTACGTATCCATCAGGATGACATTCAGGAGAAGATGTTCGAGATCATCGGACTTTCCAAGGAAACAGCACAGGAGCGTTTCGGCTTCCTGTTGACTGCATTCAAGTATGGTGTACCACCTCACGCAGGACTTGCATTTGGTCTTGACCGTATGGTTATGCTGATGACTCAGGCAGATTCCATCCGTGAAGTAATTGCATTCCCTAAGGTAAAGGATGCATCCTGTCTGATGACAAATGCGCCTGACTATGTAGATGATATCCAGTTAAAGGAGCTTGGTATTGCAGTTGTAGAAGAACCAAAGACAGAAGAATAATAACAGATGTTAAGACAGAAATTAAGAGGGTACTCCAGACAGGGAATGCCCTTTTGTCTGTTACAAAAATACGGCATTGGAGGATGAGGAATGCTGGAATTAAGAGATGTTTCTTATCATGTGGATGATGATAAGGGCAAGGATATTTTAAATCATATTAATCTGAAAATAGAAGACAGATTTACAGCAATCACAGGACCTAATGGTGGTGGTAAATCGACTCTGGCGAAGATGGTAGCGGGTATCATCTGTCCTACAGAAGGACAGATTCTGTTAGATGGAGAGGATATTACAGATCTTTCTATTACAGATCGTGCAAAGCAAGGAATCAGTTTTGCCTTTCAGCAGCCAGTGCGTTTCAAGGGCATTACGGTTCTTGACCTGATCCGACTGGCAGCAGGTGAAAAAGTCAGTGTAGACGGAGCCTGCAAGTATCTGTCAGAAGTAGGATTATGCGCAAGAGACTATATCAATCGTGAAGTAAACAGTTCTTTATCAGGTGGAGAATTAAAGAGAATAGAGATTGCAACGGTAATGGCAAGAGGTGCGAAGCTCTCTATTTTTGATGAGCCGGAGGCAGGTATTGATTTGTGGAGCTTCCAGAATCTGATACAGGTATTTGAACAGATGCATGAGCAGACACAAGGCTCTATCGTAATCATATCCCATCAGGAGAGGATTCTGAATATAGCAGACAGAATCGTTGTCATTGCTGATGGTAGCATCACAGCAGATGGCTCTAAGGAAGAGATATTGCCGGGGTTATTAAGTGGAGATGCTTATTGTGTGCATAATAAAGGAGGTTGTATCCGTGGATGAGATTCAGAAGACATTACTTGCCGAGGTAGCTGATCTGCATGGAGTGCCTGCAGGTGCATACAATATCCGTTCAAATGGAGAGAGTATTGACAGAAAGTCTACCGAGCATATTGAGATCGTAGGCAAGACAGATAAATCAGGTATAGATATTTATATCAGACCCGGCACAAAAAATGAAAGTGTGCATATCCCTGTCATTTTGTCACAGACAGGTCTAAAAGAACTGGTATATAATGATTTCCATATCGGAGAAGACTGTGACGTTACAATCATTGCAGGCTGCGGTATTCATAACAGTGGTGATGCAGCCAGTGAACATGATGGTATTCATACCTTTTTCGTTGGAAAGAATGCGAAGCTGCGCTATGTGGAGAAGCATTACGGAAGTGGTGACGGTAAGGGAGAGAGAATCCTGAATCCACAGACCATCGTGCACATGGAAGAGGGCAGCTACATGGAAATGGAAGCTGTACAGATCAAGGGCGTAGATTCTACCGTGCGTGAGACGCGTGCCGACTTGGCAGCAGGTGCTACACTGGTTGTAAAAGAAAAGATCATGACCCATGGTGTACAACATGCAGAAACCAAATTCTACGTAGACCTGAATGGAGAAGATTCCAGTACAAATGTGGTGTCCAGATCCGTGGCAAAAGAGGATTCCACACAGGTATTCTATTCCCAGATCAATGGTAATAACAAGTGTGCAGGTCATACAGAATGCGATGCTATTATTATGGACAGAGCTACAGTGAAGGCAATTCCTGCACTCGAAGCCAATAATCTGGAAGCGAGCCTGATCCATGAGGCGGCAATCGGTAAGATTGCAGGCGACCAGCTCATCAAGCTGATGACTCTGGGATTGACAGAGGCAGAAGCAGAAGAGCAGATTGTGAATGGATTCTTAAAGTAATGTATAGTCGTAACAGGGGAAAGGTTTAGGTAGTAACAATGAGCGTAACGAAGGATATGACAGAAGGCTCCCCCATGAAGCTGATTCTTGGGTTTTCTGTGCCTTTATTATTTGGTTATTTATTTCAGCAGCTCTATAATCTGGTAGATACCATGATCGTAGGGCAGTTTCTGGGCGTAGATGCGCTGGCAGCAGTAGGTGCGACAGGCTCTATCAATTTCCTGATCATAGGATTCTGTAATGGCGTGTGCAGTGGTTTTGCGCTGCCGGTGGCACATCGTTTCGGAGCAAAAGACTATAAAACACTGCGTAAGCTCTATGCAAACAGTATCTGGTTATCAGCCATTTTTGCAGTGGTCATGACGACTCTGACAGTAATATTCTGTAGACCGATTCTGACATTGATGCGCACGCCTGCGAATATTTTTGAATATTCCTATCAGTATATTCTGATTATTTTCATAGGTATTCCGGCTACGTATTTGTTCAATCTGACTTCAGGTATGATCCGTGCACTGGGTAATTCCAGAGCACCTCTGATTATTCTGGTGGTATCTTCATGCCTTAATGTCATATTGGACCTTGTTTTTATCCTGAATTTCAACATGGGAGTAGCAGGTGCAGCAGCAGCTACCGTATTATCACAGGTGGTATCAGGAATTATCTGTGTGATCTATATTCGCAAAAAGGTGGAGATGCTGCAATTATCCAGGGATGAGTGGCGAATAGAGAAGCGTGAAATGGCAGAGCTGTTCAACGCCGGTGTACCTATGGGATTACAGTACTCTATTACAGCAATTGGCAGTGTGATTCTCCAATCCGCAGTAAATACCCTGGGTTCTGATGCAGTAGCCAGTGTTACAGCGGCATCCAAGATCAGTATGTTTATCGTGTGCCCTTTTGATTCCATGGGCGCTACGATGGCTACCTATGGAGGACAGAATGCAGGCGGTTATAAGCTGGATCGATTACATAAGGGACTGGGAAGCTGTATTATATTAGGTGCAGTCTACTCTGTAATAGGATTATTGATTATTGTTGCATTTGGTCCACACCTGTTGAAGCTTTTTGTCAGTGGTAATGAGACAGGAATTCTGGCAGATGCACAGCACTTCCTTCTGATCAATGGACTGTTCTATTTTCCACTTGCATTGGTGAATATTGTCAGATTCATGATTCAGGGTATGGGATTTGGCTTCTTTGCCATTATAGCCGGTGTATTGGAAATGGCAGCAAGAACTTTGGTAGGTGCAGTATTTGTGCCGATCTTTGGTTATAATGCAGCATGCTTTGCAAGTCCGCTTGCATGGATATTTGCAGACTGTTTCCTGATTCCTGCATATTTTGTTGTATGGAACAGGATGAAGCGTCATAAGGAAGCATATAGACAGGTATAATAGTCCGTAAATAAGACGGCTATCTATAGACAGGATGATGCTGCCGGCACGAGCCTTCATCCCGGAGAAGATACGTGCAGAGAAAGGATGGTACACAATGGACGCATTAACATGTATTGAAACAAGAAGAAGTATCAGAAAGTATCAGGAGAAGCCAATTCCTCATGAAGTGATGGAAGAAATCGTTAAAGAAGCTTCTTTCGCACCATCATGGAAGAACTCACAGGTAGTCAGATATGTTGTAGTTGAGAATCCTGAATTAAAGTCCAGGATCGCCAATGATGCAGTGCTTGGCTTCACTTACAATACAGGAACAATCGAGCACGCTGCAGCACTGGTAGTCGTTACAATGATCCAGGGAAGAAGCGGATATGAGAGAGACGGTTCCTTTACTACCAGCAAGGAAGACCGCTGGGAAATGTTCGATGCAGGTATCGCAACACAGACCTTCTGTCTGGCAGCGCATGAGAAAGGCATCGGTTCCGTTATCATGGGAATCTTTGACGAAGCTAAGGTTGGCGAACTCATTAACATCGAAGAAGGAAGAAAAGTAGCAGCACTGGTAGCTGTAGGTTATCCCGCAGAGACACCGGATGCACCTAAGAGAAAAGCGGTAGAAGATCTGGTTCGTTTCGCATAATTGTGCATTTTTCATAATTCAAAATGATAATTCTGCATAAAAATACAAAAAGAACAGAAACAGGTATTGACATATGCCGACAAAGTGAATATAGTAGTATCATAAAAACACAGAACAGAAACTAATGACCGAGAGGAGTACATGATCTGAACGGATTCACAGAGAGCCGCAGGTGGTGGGATTGCAGCAGTCTAAGGAACATGGAATGGACTCGGGAAGGTGGGAGCAAAGAGCATATGCTTGAGTAATGCCCAACGGGATTTCCGCCCGTTATCAAGGGAAGACGTATGATAGTACGTTTATGGAGAGGATGTATTTTTATACATCAATTTAGGTGGTACCGCAGAAGTATATTCAAGAGCTTTTGTCCTAAGAGATTAGGATAAAGGCTCTTTTTGCGTGAACGGGCAAGCGAAGCTTGCGAGTCTGCTTATTTGCAAAGACAATAGTAAGGAGGTCAATTCATGATAATACCGACATATGAACAGGCGAAGCAATATGAAAAAGATTACACATATATTCCAGTGTGCAGGGAAATTCTGGCGGATGATGTAACCCCAATCCTGATGCTGCGTAAGCTGGCAGCGCTGGATGAACAGTATTTCCTGTTGGAGAGTGTGGAGGGTGGTAATCTTGGAAGATATTCTTTTCTGGGATATCATCCGAAGCTGTCTGTATCCTGTAAGAATGGTGTGGTGAAGGTAAAAGAGAACGGCATGGTCCGTATTCTTCCCGGCAAACCAAAGGAAGCCTTACAGAATCTGTTGGAACAGTATCGTTCACCCCAGATAGAAGGTCTTCCGACTTTTACAGGAGGTCTGGTTGGATACTTCGCTTATGAGACGATTCAATATGCAGAACCCAAGTTACATATCAAGCAGAGTGATGTAAATGATTTTGAATTGATGATGTTCGATAAGCTGCTGGCTTTTGACCAGGTAATGCATAAGCTGTGTATCATTGTCAATGCAAGAACCGCTGAGGGTGAGGCAGGATACAACAAAGCAGTAGAAGAAATCGATGCTTTTATCGAGACACTTCGCATTACAGAACCGATTCCCTATGAAAAGCCTCAGAAAGCGCCGGAGTTTACCTGTAATCTCAGCAAAGAAGAGTATTGCAGCATGGTAGAGAAAACAAAGCATTACATCAAAGAGGGCGATATTTTTCAGGGCGTTATCTCCAGAAGATTTGAAGCGGATTATGAAGGAAGCCTTCTCAATGCATACAGGGTACTTCGCACCACCAATCCTTCACCATATATGTACTACATGCAGATTAAGGATATGCAGATTGCAGGTACTTCACCGGAGACTATGGTAAAGCTGACCAATGGGAAGTTGATGACTTTCCCGGTAGCAGGAACCAGACAAAGAGGCAAGAGCATAGAAGAAGATCAGGCATTGGAGAAGGAACTGCTGGCAGACGAAAAGGAATGTGCAGAACATAACATGCTGGTAGATCTGGCGAGAAATGATCTTGGAAGAATTGCAGAATATGGTTCAGTCAAAGTGGCAGATTATATGGCAATTCACCGTTTCTCCAAGGTCATGCATATCGCAAGTACAGTGGTAGGTGAGCTGGCAAAGGGCAAGACCTGTGCAGATACCATAGAAGCGCTGCTTCCAGCGGGAACACTCTCTGGAGCACCCAAGTTCAGGGCGTGTGAGATCATAGATGAGCTGGAACCGGAAGCCAGAGGCGTATATGGTGGGGCAATCGGATATATGGATTTCAGCGGCAATCTGGATGTATGTATTGCAATCAGAACAGCAGTGAAAAAAGGTAAAAAGGTATACGTACAGGCTGGTGCCGGTATTGTGGCAGATTCCATACCTGAGAATGAATATCAGGAATGTGCAAATAAAGCAGGCGCGGTAATAGAAGCAATTCGACTGACAGAGGAGGTGTGTAAGGCATGATTTTACTGATTGATAATTATGACAGTTTTTCTTTTAATCTTGTGCAGTTGATAGGAGAGCTTGCAGCTTGCAGAGAAGAACTGAGAGTGATTCGAAATGATGAACTGTCAGTAGAAGAGATCATGAAGCTGGAACCCTCACACATTGTATTGTCACCAGGACCGGGAAGACCGTCTGATGCAGGCGTATGTGAAGCGCTGATCAGAGAAGTGGTGAACCATCCCATTCCTTTGCTTGGGGTATGTCTGGGACATCAGGCAATCTGCGAGACACTGGGCGGTAAGATCACATATGCCCCACAGCTGATGCACGGTAAGCAAAGCATGGTAAAGATAGATGACACAAGTGTCATTTTTAAAGGACTTCCGAAAGAAATACCAGTGGCAAGATATCATTCGCTGGTGGCTGATAAGAACATGATATCGGAGTCCTTACAGATCACAGCAGTGGATGAAAAAGGCGAAGTCATGGCAGTACAGCATAAGACATTGCCTATCTACGGTGTTCAGTTCCATCCGGAGTCCATTATGACACCGCAGGGCAGAGAAATGATACAAAATTTCATGGGAGGATACGACGATGATAGTAGAAGCAACTAAAAAGGTAGTAGAGAGACAGGATTTAACAGCAGCAGAAGCAGAGCAGGTCATGGATGAGATCATGAGTGGTGAGGCAGAAGCTGTGAATATGGCGGCTTTTCTCACAGCACTTCGCATGAAGGGCGAGACAGTCGAAGAGATTACGGCTTTTGCAAAGGGCATGAGAAAGCATGGAATTAAAGTTCCTGTACAGGGAGATGTACTGGAAATCGTGGGAACAGGCGGCGATGAAGCCAATTCCATCAACATCAGCACAACAGCCGGTATCCTTGTTGCAGCAGCAGGCTATAAGGTAGCAAAACATGGTAACAGAAGTGTATCCAGTAAGAGTGGTGCGGCAGATTGTCTGGAAGCTCTGGGTGTGAAACTTGATCTGGAGCCGGAGCAGAATGCAAAAGTCCTGAAGGAGAGCAATATCTGTTTTATGTTTGCACAGAAATATCATTCTGCAATGCGTTTCGTAGGCTCTGTTCGTAAGGCACTTGGAATCCGGACAGTATTCAATATCCTTGGACCTCTTGCCAATCCGGCAGAAGCTGATGTGGAGCTGCTTGGTGTCTACAGCGAAGAGCTGGTAGAGCCTATGGCACATGTGCTGGATAAACTGGAGGTGAAACGTGCACTGGTCGTATATGGACAGGACAGACTGGATGAGATATCACTGAGTGCACCGACCACTGTCATGGAAGTGAACCAGGGTACTTTCACCAGATATGAACTGACCCCGGAACAGTTTGGCATGAAGAGATGTGATAAAAGCGAGCTGGTAGGCGGTGATGGCGCACAGAATGCCAAAATTACAGAGAGCATTTTAAAAGGAGAATGTACAGATGCCAAGGCAGAAGCAGTGATTCTCAACGCAGGGGCGGGTATTTATCTGATGGGTGGAGCTGATTCCATTGCAGATGGCATCCAGAAAGCAAGAGAGACAATCGCAAACGGCAAGGCATATGAGAAGCTATTGCAGTTTGTGGCACTTACCAATGAGGAGAAATAGCATGATATTAGATGATCTGGCGGCAGCTACGCGGGCGAGAGTTGAGAGAAAAAAGGCACAGATACCACTGGAAACAGTGAAAGAACAGGCATTGAACCTGGCAGCAAAGGAAGGAACATTTACGTTTCCCTTTGAGCAGGCGATTGCCAAAGATGGTATCAGTTTTATCTGTGAAGTGAAAAAGGCATCCCCATCAAAAGGAATCATAGCAGAGGATTTCCCTTATCTGGAGATTGCCAGAGACTATGAAAAGGCAGGGGCTGACTGTATCTCCGTACTGACAGAGACAGACTACTTCAAGGGTGAAGACAGATTCCTACGGAAAATCAATGATGCAGTACAGATTCCAACGATCAGAAAAGACTTCATTATTGATGAATATATGATCTATGAAGCCAAATTGCTGGGGGCTTCCTGTGTATTGCTGATTGCAGCACTGCTTGATACAGAGACCATCAGACAGTACAAGGCAATCTGCGACCAGTTGGGATTGTCTGCACTGGTGGAAGCCCATGATGAAGCAGAAGTAGCCAGTGCCTTGGCAGCAGGATCAAGAATGGTCGGTGTCAATAACCGTAATCTGAAGGATTTCACAGTGGATATCCACAACAGCACAAGGCTTCGTGAACTGGTTCCCCGTAATATCCTGTTTGTAGCAGAGAGTGGAATCAAGACGGCGGAGGATATCGCAGAGCTGGTCAAGGCAGGTGTCAATGGTGTACTGATAGGAGAGACATTGATGCGTAGTCCTGATAAAGCCCGTATGTTGGATGAACTTCGTGGGAAAGTATAGGTAGTGAGGTGTAATATGCCAAAGGTAAAGATATGTGGATTGAAGACACTGGAGGATGTGGCAATTGTCAATAAATATTTGCCAGAATATGTAGGATTTGTCTTTGCACCAACGAAGAGATTTGTAACAGATGAACAGGCTTTGATGATGAAGCAGGCATTGGCGCCACAGATTCAGGCAGTAGGGGTATTCGTCAATGAACCCATAGAACATGTGCTGTCGCTGTGCAGCCGGGGAATCATTGATGTGATACAGCTGCATGGAGATGAGAATACAGAATATATCACAGAAATCAGGAACAGAACTGACACACCTGTCATAAAAGCAGTCAGAGTACAGAACAGTGAACAGGTAAGCAGTATGGTGACACCTTTGGCAGAGTATATGCTTTTTGATACGTATAAAAAAGACGCTTATGGTGGGAGCGGAGAACGTTTCCCATTAGAGATTCTACAGCGCAGCTTAAAAGAACTGGAAAGCCAGGGCGTGTCAATGCAGCCGTTTTTCCTGGCGGGCGGATTGACACCTGAGAATATAGAAGAAGTACTTGGAACACAGGATTGTTATTGCATAGATGTCAGTACCGGAGTGGAGACCGACGGACATAAGGATGAAGCGAAAGTACGAGAACTGATAGAGAAGATTCGCAGATATCAGAAAGAGAGGAGTAATCAAATGGAACAGAAGAAAGGACGATACGGGTTATACGGTGGACAGTATATTCCTGAGACATTAATTCCCGCAGTCAATGAAGTGGAGAAAGCATACGAATATTATAAGAATGACCCACAATTCAAGCAGGAATTACATGATCTGCTGACGAAATATGCAGGAAGACCATCATTGCTTTATTATGCAGAGAAAATGACAAAAGATCTGGGTGGAGCAAAGATCTATCTCAAACGTGAGGATTTGAATCATACCGGTTCCCATAAGATCAACAATGTATTGGGACAGGTGCTGCTTGCCAAGAAGATGGGCAAGACCAGAGTCATCGCAGAGACAGGAGCAGGTCAGCATGGTGTGGCGACAGCTACAGCGGCAGCACTGATGGATATGGAATGTGAGATCTTCATGGGAAAAGAAGATACAGACAGACAGGTGCTTAACTGCTATAGAATGGAGCTTCTGGGAGCAAAAGTACATCCTGTTACTTCTGGAACAATGACACTGAAAGACGCTGTTAATGAGACCATGCGTGAATGGGCCTCCAGAATGGATGATACATTGTATGTACTTGGTTCTGTTATGGGACCGCATCCTTTCCCGATGATTGTTCGTGATTTCCAGAAGATTATCGGAGAGGAGATCAAAGAGCAGTTGCAGGAAGCAGAAGGCAAACTACCGGATGCTGTAATTGCCTGTGTAGGTGGTGGCAGCAATGCAATGGGCGCCTTTTATGAATTTATTCCTGACACAAGTGTCAGATTAATCGGATGTGAAGCAGCAGGACTTGGTGTGAACAATCCAAAGAATGCGGCAACCATTGCAAATGGAAGTATTGGTATTTTCCACGGTATGAAGTCTTACTTCTGCCAGAATGAATATGGACAGATCGCACCGGTATATTCTATTTCTGCCGGACTGGATTATCCGGGAATCGGACCGGAGCATGCTAACCTTTACGAAACAGGCAGAGCACAGTATGTTCCGATTACGGATGAAGAAGCGGTAGAGGCTTTTGAATATTTGTCCAGAACAGAGGGCATCATTCCTGCAATCGAGAGTGCCCATGCAGTAGCATATGGCAAGAAACTTGCACCAACCATGGATAAAGACCAGATCATTGTAATTAACATTTCAGGACGCGGAGATAAGGATGTAGCCGCAATCGCCAGATACAGGGGGGTAGAGATCTTTGACTAGAATACAGAAAGCATTTGATAATCAGAAGGCATTCATTGCCTTTGTAACAGGGGGAGACCCTGATGTGGAAACCACAAAGAAGCTGATACCGGAGATGGCAAAAGCCGGAGCAGACCTGATAGAAATAGGAATTCCTTTCTCAGATCCTATTGCAGAGGGTGTGGTAATCCAGGAAGCAGATGTGCGTGCATTAAGCGCAGGTACTACGACAGATGATTTATTTGATATGGTAAAAGAAGTTCGCAAGGAGACAGATGTTCCACTGGTATTCATGACTTACATGAATCCGGTGTATACCTATGGAACAGAGCGTTTTATGAAGAAATGTGCAGAGTGTGGAATTGATGGCGTGATTATTCCTGATGTGCCTTTTGAGGAAAATGATGAAGTCAGCGGCGCATGCGAGGCAGCAGGCGTAGATCTGATATCCATGATCGCCCCGACCTCCAAAGAACGCATCCATATGATTGCAAAGCAGGCAAAAGGTTTCCTGTATTGCGTATCTTCATTGGGCGTAACGGGTGTGAGAAGCCAGATTACAACAGATATTCATGCCATGGTAGAGCAGGTGAAACAGGTATCAGACATCCCCTGTGCTATTGGCTTTGGTATCTCCACACCACAGCAGGCATATGAAATGGCAACCAAGGCGGATGGAGCTATTGTAGGCAGTGCCATTGTAAAGCTTGTTGCCAGGTATGGTAAAGACTGCATTGCTCCTGTGTGCGAATATATTAAAGAGATGAAAGCTGCAGTCAGTAGGGCAGAAAATTAAAAAAGGTTGTAATTTACCTAATATATAGTAAAATATAACTAGCCTATATATGGATTTATGATGTATAATCTGTATACAGGCTAGTTATTTGTTTTGAGGAGCTTACTATATGTTGGAAAATAAAGAAAAAATTGACCTGAAAAATAAATGCATTTTTATTACCGGTGTGGCGGGATTTATCGGTTCCAATCTGGCTAAGCGCCTTTTGAAAGAAGTAGAGGGTGTAAAAGTTATCGGTCTGGATAACATGAGTGCCTATTATGATGTATCTTTAAAAGAAGCCAGGCTGGCGGAACTGAATCAGTATGAACAGTTTTATTTTATAAAAGGCAATCTGGCAGACAAGGCTGCGATTGATTCCATTTTCAGTCAATACCAGCCACAGATCGTTGTAAATCTGGGAGCACAGGCGGGGGTTCGCTATTCCATTACGAATCCAGATGCCTATATAGAAGCAAATCTGATTGGATTTTATCATATTCTGGAGGCTTGCAGACATTCCTATGATGAAGGGAATACTCCTGTAGAGCACCTGGTATATGCCTCCAGTTCTTCCGTGTATGGCTCTAATAAGAAAGTTCCATACAGCACGGAGGATAAGGTGGATAACCCGGTCAGTCTCTATGCTGCAACGAAGAAATCAGACGAGCTTATGGCACATGCTTATTCCAAGCTCTATAATATTCCTTCCACAGGACTGCGTTTCTTTACCGTATATGGTCCTGCAGGAAGACCGGATATGGCATATTTTGGCTTTACAAATAAGCTGTTAAAAGGCGAGAAAATACAGATTTTTAATTACGGAAACTGTAAGAGAGATTTCACCTATATTGATGATATCATAGAGGGTGTGGTTCGTGTCATGCAGGGAGCGCCAAAACGTGAGAATGGGGAAGATGGCTTGCCGATTCCACCTTATGCAGTCTACAATATCGGTAATCAGAATCCGGAGAATCTGTTGGATTTTGTGCAGATATTGCAGGAAGAACTGATACGGGCAGGCGTGCTGCCGGAGGATTATGACTTTGAAGCACATAAGGAACTTGTTCCCATGCAGGCAGGAGATGTGCCTGTGACATATGCGGATACGTCAGCATTAGAACGTGATTATGGATACAGACCGACCACAAGTCTGCGTGAAGGACTGAGACATTTTGCAGAGTGGTATGCAAGGTTTTATAAATAAGAAGGAGAACACCATGAGAGAATTTAAAGACTTGAAAATTGCAGTTGCCGGTACAGGCTATGTAGGACTTTCTATTGCGACACTGTTGAGCCAGCACCATCAGGTAACAGCAGTAGACATTATTCCTGAGAAGGTAGAGATGCTTAACGAAAGAAAGTCTCCGATTCAGGATGAATATATTGAGAAATATCTGGCAGAGAAGGAGCTGGATCTGAAAGCAACACTGGATGCCAAGGAAGCTTATTCTGATGCAGACTTTGTTGTGATTGCAGCACCGACCAATTATGACAGTAAGAAGAATTTCTTTGATACCTCTGCTGTGGAAGCGGTTATCAAGCTGGTAATCGAATACAATCCAGAAGCGATTATGGTCATCAAATCCACGATTCCAGTTGGATTTACTGCATCTGTCCGCGAGAAATATCACTGTGACAATATTATTTTCAGTCCGGAGTTTCTGCGTGAGAGCAAGGCTTTATATGATAATCTGTATCCGAGCCGTATTATTGTCGGTACAGATGTAGAGAACGCAAGACTGGTAAAGGCTGCACATACTTTTGCAGAATTACTTCAGGAGGGCGCAATCAAAGAGGATATTGATACGTTATTCATGGGATTTACAGAAGCAGAAGCTGTGAAGCTTTTTGCCAATACGTATCTGGCATTACGTGTCAGCTATTTCAATGAGCTGGATACCTATGCAGAAATGAAGGGACTGAATACGAAACAGATTATAGACGGTGTATGTCTTGACCCACGTATCGGAACACACTACAACAACCCAAGCTTCGGCTATGGCGGTTACTGTCTGCCAAAGGACACGAAGCAGTTACTTGCCAATTATGCAGATGTGCCTGAGAATCTGATCGAAGCAATCGTAGATTCCAACCGCACTCGTAAGGACTTTATTGCAGACAGAGTATTGGAGATTGCAGGCGCATATGGCGCAAATGACAGTTGGGAAGAAGGAAAAGAGAAAGAAGTAATTGTAGGTGTATATCGCTTGACTATGAAGAGCAACAGTGATAACTTCCGCCAGAGCTCCATTCAGGGTATTATGAAGCGTATCAAGGCAAAGGGCGCTACAGTTATTATCTATGAGCCAACTTTAAAAGACGGGGAGACCTTCTTTGGCAGCAAGGTTGTGAATGACCTGGAAGAGTTCAAGAAGCAGAGCCAGGCAATTATTGCCAACCGATATGATAAGTGTCTGGATGATGTAGAAGACAAGGTATATACAAGAGATATTTTCCAGAGGGATTAATAAAAAAGATGAGGTATAGAGTTTGAGAGAACTCTATACCTCGTTTTATGTTAGAAGAGACCTTTGATATCGTATATTCTGCTGTCGGATGCGTGAAAACGGTAGATATTGGGGGCTGCGTTTTCATGGATCATATAGTAAGAACCTTCGAAGAATGATACATAATAAGGGGTTCCGTTGCCACCGAACAGGTAATACAGGTTTTCATAGTTGCCTGTGGTGAAATCTTCCAGAGTTCGGGCTCTTAGTACCGTAGAAGCAGAGAGGTCATATTGCAGATTCGTGGACACAGTCAGGAAGAAATACCCATCCACAATGCTGATCTGTACCATACCTGCAATATCCGAAGATACCGGGTAAATCTGAAGAATTTCAAAGGTTGATTTATCGACCATGATGATACTGCTCAGTTCTACAGCCGGGAACAGAATTACATCACCTGCCACTGTAAAAGAACGGACATAACAGTTATTCAGTTCGGGAACGGATTTGATTTCCAATAACTCAAGAGAGGTTGAAGTGCCTATTCTCTGATAAATGTACATTTCACCGGTCATGGAACTCCATGCATAGAACAGTTTATCAACTGGATCATAATAAGTATAATGAGGCCGTATACCGACATTTTCAAAAGTCTGCTGTAATTTAAAACCATCATAGCCCTTGGTAAATGTCAGAACACGATTATTATTGGTATCAACGACCATGTAGATATCACCATCACTGCACAGGGCATGAGGCTCTTTTACATTTCTGGTCATAACATTCCAGTAACGTAACTCTCTAGATAAATTGTCAGAATAAATAATTTGATTATGTTCGCAATCTACAATATAATAAGTATTGTTAATTTTTGTGATCTGTGTAGGCATTAACAGATAATAATAACCATTTTCAGCAGCGCAAGCCTGCAATACAGGATGACTGCACAGAACCAGCAGAAGAACCAATGCCAGTATTTGTCTGAATACATTATTGGTATGATACATAGATACACCTCGAATAAAATGAAACATGTATTTTAAAAACACATAAGTTTGTAAGTAAAAAACATCTGTATAAATTGTATCATAGAGAAATAAACAGGTAAATAAATACTTTGAAATAAAGAGAATATGCAGGAGAGGAATTATTATGAAGTGGAAGAAACCAAAGAAAAATGCAGGAATTGCAACGGTGATCGTTATTTTGGCAGTAGTATTATTGATTCTGCTGGTACAGATCATTCGGCTGAACAAAAGCAATTCAACCCATGAACCAGAAGCATCTGAAAGTGTAGAAGAGGAAAGTACACAGGAGACTGTTGAGACTGCAACGAGTGAGACTATAGAAGAGGAAACAGAGTCTGAGACAACGGAAGAGGCCAGACAGGATGGATATATTATTATAGGTGACAGCCATGTTGTTGTAACAGACGGACTGGGATATGGTGTATATGGTTCATCTGTGGAAGGGGTTGTATACAATAAGAATTTATTCTTTGTTCATACAGGACTTGACCCGGTTATGGGAACTTTTGAATGGCTTAAAGGAGATGGAACGGCAAAGATTCAGTCCATTATAGAGGAACATTCTGAGATAGAAGATTGGAATATCATCAGTATACACGGAACAAGCATGGTTACGATGCCGGATATTGCACAGCAGTATATTGAGAACTATAAGAAGTGGATAGATGATACATTTAGCCAGTGTCATGTGTATATGGTATCTATACCGCCATTGGATGAGAAAGCATGGAAAGAAAATCATCCTGATGTACCACGTGATAATAAGAGCATACAGGCATTTAATAAACAGATAAAGGAAGCATTTCCAGATCATTATTTTGATTACTATGACTGGTTTCTTGAACACAGTGATTTCCAGGATGAAATCCATTATACAGGGGAGACTTATTGTAAGCTTTTTGATGAAATTATAAATAAAATCAAAACACAGTCTTAAATTTTTCTGAAATAAAACACTTGTATGGTAAAAACAACAATGTTATTATATATGTATGTACTATTTTACGAATTTTCAGTTAATAATTCTGAAACAGGTAGTTCATACGGTAATACAGGTCATTTGTCAGGAATGAGCAGTAATAAACGAAAAATGTAGTAAGATAATTACAGTTACAGAAATCGTTGATGAAGGAGCAGACAGTGAAGAGCAAATGCAGAATAGCAATATACAATTTCATAGTTATATTTATCACATGTATATTGTTTGGCAATCATAGTCTGGCAGAGGAAGCTGCTCGTATTATGGAGATCTGTACAGAAGAAACAAGCCTGTCTATCTATGTGAAAAATATGCCAAGTAATGTGGATGTCAGTGTAGAGATAGGTACAACAGCATGTGGACAGGTTATTTGTCAGTCTATAGAAGATACAGAATTTGAGACCATTATCCTGATTGATAATTCCTTATCAATTCCCAAGAAGAATAGAGAACAGATAACAGAATTGTTAAATGGTATTGTGGATGGAAAAGGAACGAATGAGAAAATTGCAATAGGAGTATTCAGCTCTGATATTACGCTATTAGCAGACTATACGTATGACAAAGAAGTATTAAAAGAAGCTATAGGAAATATATCTTATCAGGATCAGGAAACTTACATAACAGATATGTTGTACAAGCTTCTGCAGAATGATTTTGAATCTAAGACCAAGAGTGTATATCGTCGGATTATTGTAATAGGAGACGGTATAGACAATGATTCCATCGGCTATACCTCGGAAGAACTGAACCGTCTGATTGAGGAATGCAAATATCCTGTGTATGCGATAGGCTGCGAAACAAAAAATAACATGAAGCCGTTGGAGAATTTCTTTGCGATGGCAAGATTAAGTGGAGCAGATTATTATTTGCTGGATTCAGATGAAACAATTGCATCTATTCTGAATGATCTGAATGCAGATAAATATATTACTAAAATATCTGTAAATCCTCCAGTAGAAATACTGGATGGAAGTGTCCGATCAGTAAAGGTTGATCTGGGTTATCAGAGTGTGTCACAGGAAGCAAGAATGCCACAACAGGCAAGAACAGAAGAAACATTAGAAGTTATAGAAAGTACTGATCTTGAAGAAACAGTAGAGACAGAATCAATAGAAGAGACGGAAACAACGCAGGAACAGACGCAGCAGGAGGAAGACAAAACAGCACAGCGTAAATTCATCATTGGTATTATAGCCTTTTGGATTATTGTGTTTATCCTGATTATTGTGGTGATCTTTGTTCGAAAAAGTAAGAATAAGAGATTGAAGGAAAAAAACAAAGTTGAATATATCAAATCCCAAAGGGAAAAAGAACTAAAGGCAATACTGGATAATCAGCAGATATCAGCAGAAACCGGTAATGTAGGGTATATAGTACTTACAGATATCGAACATGCAGAGAAAAGTTACAGGGTTGCTGTGAATCGACAGATTATAGTTGGAAGAAGCCACGATAAATGTCAGATTGTAATAGACTATGATCCATGGGTATCGTCAAGACACTGTGAGATATATGCAATGGGTGGAAAACTGTTATTGAGAGATCTGCAGTCATCTAATGGTACATTCGTGAATGGTACAAGGATTTTCTCTGATGTTGAATTGACACAGGGATGTATTATTACGATTGGACACACTAAGCTTCAATTAACTTATTATTAATGATTAATGTAATCCATTCAGTTCATTTTATGTCTGAAATGAGGATAAATAATGAAATGTACAATTATGAGGAGGAAATATGGCTTCATTAAAGGAATCCCTGTCCAAGGGAATTACAACAATTAATGTAAAGACAAATAGTTTTATGGAGGAGTCAAAATGTAAAACATATATTTCGACTCTGGAAAAGGAAATTCAGATTTTAAAACAAAATATTGGTGAAATTGTATATGCGAAATCCATAGCTGGTGAAGGCTATGAGGAAGAGGTTGCCAAAATAATTGAGCAGATTCAGGGTAAATATGCAGAGATAGAACAGCAAAAGGCAGCAATTGAACAGCTTGCAGTTCAGGAGAAACAGATACTTGGCAGTCAGTCTACAGTAAATATTAAATACTGTTCCAGCTGTGGTGCTCAGAATGCGGCAAATTACAAGTTCTGTAGCAAGTGTGGAAATCCATTAAACTAATTGTGACATAAAATAATAAAACAAGGAGAGAAAGTTATGCAGTTTGATCCCATGACAGGAGAACCAATCGAAGAAGAACAGACAATACAGGAGCAGCAGCCGGCAGGAGGCTTTGATCCTATGACAGGAGAGCCGATCGGTCAGCAGGTGCAGGAACAGCAGCCTGCGCAGGAACAGCAACCGACAGGAGGTTTTGACCCTATGACAGGTGAACCAATCGGTCAGCAGACACAGGAGCAGCAGCCAACAGGAGGTTTTGATCCTATGACAGGTGAACCTATTGGACAGGGTGCACAGGGACAGCCGGCAGGAGGCTTTGATCCCATGACAGGAGAACCGATTACACCAGGAGCAATTACAGAGAAACCTAAGAGTAAATTGCCAATTATTATAGGTTCTGTAGCAGGTGCAGCAGTCATTGTAATCCTTTTAATATTTGGAGCGATTAAGTCAGGACTTTTCCTTGGTAAATCAGGTAAGGTTTTATTGGCTGCTAATAACACACTTAAAGATATGCCTCATTTTGTAGAAACACTGGAGCCCATGATTGGATTAGTAGAAGATGAGTTTACAGTGGAATTCAATGTAAAAGCAGATGGCGTGAAGATTGGTGGTTCCTTTGCCAATGCCAGCAAACAGAAGCAGATAGCTGCCAAAGTCGAATATGGCGGAGAATCCATTGAAGGAATGGCTGGTGTAGATTCCAATGCTTTGAAGGTTCAGGTACCTGATCTTTCCAAGAAAGTATTTGTGTATAATTATAAAAAAGATAACAATGGATTTATCACAGATTATGTAGATGAAGAATATATTGATATGTTTAATTCAGCGCTGGAGCAGCTTGTTACGACCAGCAAGGATGCTGATAAGGTTCAGAAAGATATGACCAATGTTGTGTTGAAGGAAATCAAGAGTCTGAAATTCCAGTCTACTGCGAAAGAAGAATTCACAGTAAATGAAAAAGATGTTATGTGCAAGGGATACCAGACAACAATTACAGGCGCTAATATCTGGAACATCATCAATGGAAGCTATCAGGCAGTACTTGATAATTATAAATCTGTAGAAGATGTACTGGATGAATATGGTACAGATATTGAGACAGAGATGTCATACATAGAAGACAGACTTGATGATATGGAGGATGTTGTAGTTTCCTTCTATATCTATAAGAATCAGCTTGCAGCTATTGTAGTAGAAGATGAAGATTTTGATGATGATATTCAGTTATGTTTTGAAGGTGGAGACTACAGATTACAGAATATTACATTAAAGAGTGGTTCTTACAGAGTATCATTAAAGGGCTCTGATGATGGAACAAAGGAGAAATTTAAGCTTAGACAAAAATATGGAACTGAAACCTATGAGTTAGGAAGTTTTGAGTACAATTACGAGAATGGTAAGTACAAGCTCGAATACTATCGTGATTCAATTAGTGGTAAATTGCTCAAAGAAGGTAAGACAACAAAAATCTCTATTGACGAAGACAGTTATTATGGCATACCTGATATGGAATTTGCAATTACCAGAGGAGCTAAAATTCAGAAGTTTACTGGAGATGAATTTGATATCGGTAATGCAGATGAGGACGATATTTATGACCTGTTAGATGATATTTCTGATGAATTAGCGGATTTTTATTATTTAGGTAATCTCTTTTACTAAATCTAGTAAAAGAACATGAAATGGGAGGGAAATGCTGAAAGTTTTATAAACTTTTATTGTTTCCCTTCTTGTTAATATGGAGGACATTCTGGAATGCTGGAAAATGGCAGTATATTAGGAGGAACATATCAGATTATTGGGGAAATAGGCTATGGTGGTGGTGGAGTTGTATACAAAGCCAGACATTTAAGACTACAGACTGATGTGGTAGTAAAACGAATCAGAGATGAAATACGACAGAAGATCCAGTCCAGACAGGAAGCAGACGTATTAAAGAATCTGAAACACCCATATTTGCCAAGAGTATATGATTTTATCGAAACTCCAGACGGTGTGTATACAGTTATGGATTATATTCCGGGAATATCTCTGGATAAAGCACTGGCTCAATACGGAAGATTCTCGTCAAAATTAGTTCTCCAGTGGGCAAAAGAATTGGGAGAAGCACTTGCTTATTTGCACAGTCAGAATCCTCCGATTATCCACTCAGATATTAAACCGGCGAATATTATACTGACTCCAGAATGGCATATTTGCCTTATTGATTTTAATGTGTCAGTTGTACTTGATTCAGCAATGAAGGCAACAGTAGGTATTAGTGCAGGGTATTCTTCGCCGGAACAGTATAGAGACGTTGCACAGATTCAGACATATTTTTATACCTATCATATTACAGACATGTCTCAGATTCCTATATCTATGGATCAGAGATCGGATATTTACAGTCTTGGATGTGTTTTATACCATTTGGTTGCAGGATTTGCCCCGGATATGAATTTCAATACGCGAATTCCACCGGAAGAGTTACCGGGAATCAGCGAGGGTTTTGCAGCAATTATTGACAAGATGATAGAGTATGACCCGGATGATCGTTTCCAGTCAGGCGTAGAGTATTCTCAGGCAGTAGACAAATGTTATGTGCTGGATAGCCGGTACAAACAGCATAGAAGGCGTGAAAAAGGGTTGTTTATAACATCACTTGCTTTCTTTGCAGCAGGAAGTATGTTAGTAGGGGCAGGTATTTATCAAAGAGGAGTAGAGAGAGAACAAAGATATCAGGCAGTATTGCAGGAAGGCGAAAAGCAGGCTGCGAAGGGAAAGTATGAGCAGGCAATCAATTCCATGATTGAATTGGAGAATGAATATACAAGCCGCATAGAGGCATATGAGAGAGAATTATATTATTATTATAAATCCGGTCAGTATCAGGAATGCATTGACAGAGGTGAGGAAGTACTGAGCTTACAGCTTATTTCAATCAAAGGCGAAGAGCAGGAGAACAAAGCAGGAGATCTTTATTATCTGATAGCCAATTCCTATTATGAACAGGAAGAGTATACACAGGCGCAAAAGATTATGGAGAGAGCGTTGGAATATAATCAAAGCAATAGCCTGTATTATAGAGATTACTGTATTATTCTTGCAAAACAGGAGAAAATCAATCAGGCGCAGGAAGCTTTGGACAAAGCCAAAGAACTCGATCTTGAAGATGATTCTGTTCAGTATGCAGAAGGGGAAATCTGTGTAGTGCAAAAAGAACTGGAAGAAGCTATTGAACACTTCCAGGTTGTGATAGAGACTACAGGAGATGAAGAATTACAGAGAAAAGCAGTACTTTTGTGTGCGTCTGCGCTAAGGGATAATAATCGTCTGGAAGATGAAGTTAATCTTCTGGAAAATGCAAGAAATCAGATGAATGCAAATGAGAGAATGGTAATTACAGAATATCTGGCTAATGCGTATATGAGGTGTGGTGATGCATGGCCGGATCAATCTGTTACATATAATCAGAAAGCGTTGGCTTTATATAATGAGTTAATACAGAATGGTTACAGCACATATCAGTTAAGGGAGAATATGGCAATTTTGTATGAAGAGAATGGAGACTATATATCAGCAGAGAGTGTATTGTCTTCATTGGAACAGGATTATCCTGGTAATTATAGAGTATATAAACGTCTTGCATTTCTGGAAGCGGATAAACAGCAGCATTTGGATAACGGACAACGAAGTTATGTGAAGATGAAGGAATACTATGACAAATGTAAACAATTGTTTGAACAGCAGAAAGCAGATGATGTAGAGATGCAGATGCTGGATAACATGATAAAGGACTTGCAGAGTGGAGGATGGTTATAAATGGCGTTGATTCTGATTATAGCAGGAATTGCCTGCATCGTGATGTCGTTTGTTTTTTTCATACTTTATCTTACTATGGGAAAAGCTGCCGGTAAGAAAATGATGAAGAAATTAAAAGAAGAGTATTAGGAGAATCTAATGAAAAAGAAACATGTAATCATTTTATTTTTTTCACTGCTTCTTGTATTTTTAATAGCAATAAATGGAATTATGCTTTTTATGTTTTATCGTGGAAATGAGAATGCATCGGATAGAAAGCTGGAAAAGGCAAAGCAGTATAGAGAAGAAAAGCAGTATCAGGAAGCAATTGATGTATATAAGCAGATTCTGCAGGAAGATAACATGAATGTAAGTGTCTATCAGAATATGGCACAGACCTATAAAGAAATGGGAGAAATAAAAAAAGCCAAGGATGTTTTGGATAAAGGATATAAATTGACACAGGATGAATCACTGACAGATACAAGCATGATTATTACGTGGGAAGAATCAGGTCGGGAGGATGAAGAGATAGAGTGGAAAGATTCTGCGGTAGAACAGGCTGTCCGCAGGATGACAGGAATTACAGACGGAGACATCATGTTAAGTGATATATGGGAACTGACGGATTATTATCTGTATGGACAAGTGATAGAGGATTTAGGTGATCTGGAACAGCTGCCCAATATTTTAAGTCTTCATATGTATGAGTGTCGGATTGACAATCTGGATATGCTAAAGAAATTTGACAATTTGGAAGAATTATATTTGTCAGATAATGAAATCACTGATTTAACGCCGCTGTCAAAACTTCGAAATCTTGTCTGGCTGGATGTAAGTAATAACCAGATAGATGATCTGTCTGCGCTTGGCAAGCTTAGAAATCTGGAACATCTGGATATCAGTAATAACCCGATTACAGATATTGGTACATTAAATGGATTAAAGAATTTGACCTATCTGAATATCAGCAATATTTCAGCATCGGATTTTTCAGCTCTTGGAGGTATGACTCAGATGGAGGAGTTGTACATACATGATACCAACGTATATGATATCAGTTTTCTGAATGATATGGAGAAGTTGCAGAGGTTGGATATTTCTTATGATTATAATATCGAAGATTTTGAACCTTTGGGTAGTCTGGTGAATCTGGAGGAACTGGATGTATCTTATACATATTTTTATGATACAGAGTGTCTGAATAATATGAAGCAATTGGTCTATCTGAATATTTTGGGAGTTAATGTATCTGATTATAAACAGCTCTCCCAGATAAAATATGTCAGAAAGGGATATTGATTGCGAGGGTGAGGCATGAAAAAAGGAAAGAAAATACTTATTTTTGTCATATCAATCATTGTTATTTTATTAGTCGTGGTTAATGTACTTTTATATCTTTATATGAATTCACCAGAACAGAAAGCAATGAAGCAGGTGGATTTAGGTCAGAAGTATCTATTGAGCCTTGATTACGAGCAGGCGATAGCAGCATTTGAAATTGCAATCGAATTAGAACCGAAGAATGTAGATGCCTACCTTGGTATGGCAGATGCATATGTGGCAATGGGTGATCCGGCAAGAGCGATTAAAATTCTGAAAAAAGGCTATAAAGAGACCAGTGATGATACATTGAAGGAAAAAATGGATGAGCTGGAAGCGGAACAGAATCGCAAAGTTGCCCAGATGGATATTTCTCAGATCGACACCAATAACTATCCCTCCATTTCCGTGTATTTTTCTGTAAAGGATGAGGATGGCAATTTCATTGAAGATATGAAACAGGATGAAATACAGGTATTGGAGGAATCAAATGGAGAATGGTATGAAGTAAATGGCAGCATGACATATTCCAAAGAGAATGATAATGCACAACGCTCTGTGGGAATGATCATGGATGTCAGTGGAAGTATGGATGGTGCGCTGGGGTCTCTGTGTAATGCTGCGAAAGCATTGCTGAGTCAGATGCAGGGCAGGAACTATTGCGTATCGCTTACTGCCTTTGACGACTGGCAGTACAAGCTTGCAGATTATACCAGTGACATTTCCTATGTGAGCAGTCAGCTTGATACGATTGGACCAGGTGGTGGCACTGCATTGTATGATACATTGGAACAGGGGATATATGAAGCACTCAATCAGCAGGGACAGAGATATATAATTGCTTTTACAGATGGTGGAGATAATGCAAGCAGTGCTGATAAAGATGATCTCATTTCTCTGGCAACTTACTATAATATCCCTATTTATGTGATTGCTATGACTGATCAGCTTGGATGGACACAGGATGTAGAGCAGATTGCGAATCAAAGTGGCGGCAGATTATATACCATTTCATCTATAGAAGATCTGTATGACATTTATTATGAGATATTTCAATATCAGGAAAATTTATATACATTCCAGTATATGACCAGTCAGTCCAACAGTGAGTGTGGAATCAGGATTCTCTACAAATCACGTCAGTATGATGGTGAGTCAGATAGTGAATTTATCAGCCAGAAGCCGATAAAAAGAGAAGTTGTTGGAAACAGCGCAATTGTGCATTACAGTGCTACATCCCAGAAAGACGGATATGCGGTAGATAATATGTTTGATAATGATGTTATGACTGCATGGTGTGAGGATGTACAGGGTAACGGAATAGGAGAGACTATTACACTTACGCTGGATGATTATCATGAAGTGAATGGATTAAATATTAACAATGGAATGAAATACAACAGAGATGATTATGAAAAATATGGTCGCATAAAGAAGATTATGGTTACATTTTCAGATGGCACACAAAGGGAGTATGAGCTGAAGGATGACTTTTATGAAGCGTGTCATGTGAACTTTATTAATCCTGTAAGAACGAATTCTTTAAAAATACAAATTACAGATGTGTATGAGGGAACGACATATCAGGATACATGCATAACAGATATTAATATTATAGGTAATTGCGAAACAAGTTCGCAATCTTGATTGAAAACAAGGATAGAATCCTG
>CAVBMG010000036.1:0-29825 GCA_963596435.1 Agathobacter sp. | reverse complement strand
GTTGCGTTATATTATTATGAGGAGGATGCTTATGAAAAGAAAATTGATGACAGTTACTATCATTGCCTCTATGATAGCAGCCAGCCTGACAGGTTGCGGATCAACGGGCAGCACAGCTTCTACCACAACGACAACGGAAGCTGCTGCAACGACAGAGACTGGCGCTTCTGATACTTCTTCAGAGACGGCAGCAAATGACTTGAATATTATGATTGAAACTCCAGTGGAATCTCTTGATCCACAGATTGGACAGGATGGTACATCCTTTGAAGTAATTGCAGATTTTACAGATGGTCTGATGCAGATGGATGCAGAAGGTGCGCCAATACCTGCCATTGCAGAGAGCTATGAGCTTTCGGAAGATGGTCTGACATATACATTTCATCTCCGTGATGATGCAAAATGGAGCAATGGTGCGGAGGTTACTGCGGCAGATTTCGTATTTGGATGGCAGAGAGCAGTAGACCCTAAGAATGCATGTGAGTATTCTTACATGATAGTGATATTGGTCAGGTAAAGAATGCAGCAGAGATCATTGCTGGTGAAAAAGATAAGAGTGAACTTGGAGTTACAGCACTGGATGACACCACTTTACAGGTAGAGCTGAACGTTCCGGTGAGCTACTTCCTTTCTCTGATGTATTTCCCGACTTTTTATCCTGTAAATGAAGAATTCTACAATACCTGTGCAGATACATTCGCCAGCAGCCCGGAGACAACACTGGCAAATGGTGCGTTCGTGCTGGATTCTTATGAACCGGCAGCAACCACAATACATCTGACCAAGAATCCCTATTACTATGATGCAGATAAGATTGCTTTATCAGGACTTCATTATCAGGTAATTCAGGATTCCCAGCAGGCTCTCATGAGCTATCAGACAGGTGCTCTGGATACTACACTTATCAATGGTGAACAGGTAGACCAGGTAAAAGACGACCCTGAATTCCTCTCTATTGGTGCAGGATATTTATGGTATATTGCACCTAACATGGGAAATGTACCTGAGCTGGCTAACTTAAACATTCGTCTTGCACTTACTATGGCGATTAATCGTGAGGCAATTACCAATGATGTATTGAAGGATGGTTCAGCACCTACTTATACAGCTGTGCCCCCTCAGTTCGCTACAGGTCCTGATGGTTCTGATTTTGCAGCAGACCAGACCCAATTTGCAGATGTATGCTCTTATGATGCTGCCAAGGCAGCTGATTACTGGGCAAAAGGCTTAGAAGAACTGGGAATTACAGAGCTTAGCATTGATATGGTTGTTGATGCAGATGATGCACCTCAGAAGGTAGCGCAGGTAATCAAGGAGCAGTGGGAGACAACTTTGCCTGGATTTACTGTAAATCTGGTTATTGAGCCTAAGAAACAGAGACTGCAGGATATGCAGGAAGGTACATTTGAAATTGGTCTGACACGTTGGGGACCTGACTACGCAGATCCTATGACTTATCTGGGTATGTGGGTAACTGGCAATTCCAATAACTATGGTTTCTGGAGTAATGCAGAATTTGATGCAATGATCGATGAATGTACGACAGGTGATCTGTGTACAGATGCAGAGGGGCGCTGGGCAAGACTCTATGATGCAGAGAAGCTTGTTATGGATAATGCCGTAATCTTCCCGCTGTATACACAGTGCAATGCAGAAATGTTATCCTCCAAGGTAACAGGCGTAGAATATCATCCTGTTGCATTGAACAGAGTATATAAGAACGCAGTAAAGAGCGAGTAATTCACAATTACATAGCATAAAAGATGAAGGTGTCTGTAGAATGATGTTCTGCAGGCACTTTTTGCATATAATGAAAAGGGAAAAAGAATATGATAAAATATATTTGTATTGAGTAACAGGAAGGGGGATTTCTATGAATTCCTATATTGATATGCATTGCGATACGCTTCAGAGAACTTTTACACAGGGGGCTTCCAGTCTTTATGATGGAGAAGGTATGCAAAGTATAAAGCTGATGCAGGAGGCAAAACAAATGTGTCAGTTCTTTGCTGTTTTCTTTCCACCAAGAGATATTCCATATGCAGATGGAACACCAAGACCTGCTATGCCTTCAGATGAAGAGTTCTTTGCAGCATTGGCTGAGAATCTGCGAAAAGAAGTTGCCATGCACAGTGATGTGATTGCAATGGCGGAAAATGCTACAGATATTATGAATAATTGGAGCAAAGGCTTAGCTTCAGCTGTGCTGACTGTAGAAGATGGCAGAATGGTACAGGGTAGGATGGATAGACTTTTGTTTTTGTATGAGCAGGGTGTGAGGGCAATTGCACTGACCTGGAATTATGCGAACTGTTTCGGATATCCTAACTCGAAAGAACCTGAGATCATGTCCAAAGGACTGACAGATTTTGGCATAGAAGCAATTGGCGAGATGAACCGGCTGGGAATTATGGTGGATGTATCGCATTTGTCAGATGGTGGCTTTATGGACGTGGCAAGGTACAGTACGAAACCATTCATTGCGTCTCACTCCAACTGTAGGGAATTGACTGCCCATCCAAGAAATCTTACAGATGAGATGATTCGGATATTATCTGAAAAAGGCGGCGTAGCAGGGCTGAATTTCTGCCCTGATTTTGTAGTTCCGAGAGGAGCAAAACCCGATAGTACAGTGGGATATCTGGCAAGCCATGTGTTGTATATGCTTAAAGTCGGAGGCGAAGACTGTATTGCACTGGGAACAGATTTTGACGGCGTAAGCGGTCATCTGGAGATTAGCCATCCAACACAAATGGAACTTTTATTTGATGTCCTTCATAAGAAAGGACTGACACAGAGACAGCTGGATAAATTTGCCAGTGGAAATGTGCTGAGAGTAATGAAGGAATGTATTATATAAGTAAAATGCAAAGGGAACTAATGAAGAAACATTCAAGTTCCCTTTGCCAGAATAGACATATTTTTTATTTTAACTCAACCATATCCGGATTGGTTTTGTAGTACATGGCGCGCGATAATTTGTCTTTTTCAAGATATCCATGGGATTCCAGATTACCCAGGACCTGCTTGCGCAGATATGTTGAATCACTGACACCCAGATACTCTGCAATTTCTGATACTTTATGGGCTTTCAGATAGCAGAAGGATAATACTTTTTCATCCAGCTCTGTACCATTGGGAACTGGAATAAATGTTAATACAGGAGTATTCGCATCTTCTAAACCGTTGTCATATGTCAGATCAGGGAGTACTAAGGTAAAATGGTCGGAAGAAGAATATATATAGGGTTTATGTGCTTCATTGGCATCTTTATATTCCTCGATAATTTTATCAAATCCGGTACCGGCAGCTTCCATTACATTACATGCTACAAGGATATTAGCAATTAATTCATTTCTTCTTTTAGAGATGATGCCGGACAAGTTGTATGTTTTACCCAGCTTTTCACCTCGATAAAATCCCCCAGGTGAGGATATTTCCAGCCTGTCTTTGAACATATCAATCTGAATTTGTGTTCCATCCAAGTAATAATCTCTGTGTGCTACGGCATTGATGATACCTTCAAATAAGGCACGCTGAGGGTAGGAATCAATATTTTGGCGTACATGATCCAGTTTTATCATAGAATGGTTCATTCGCTGATTTACGAAATCTATCATATATTGAATGGTAGCAATGATATTTCCATGAAAACGATTGATTGTGATAATTCTTTCACTGCCTTTGTTAAAACCGGAGAAGACAGAGCACTGAACAGCAGTTTTTTCACCACTATAATTATCTGCGAATAGGACAGCTCCATTTGACAGAAAGTGTTCTTCGTTATAAAAGCCTATGGAATTTAGAAATTTTTCCTTTAATTCATGACCGTCATTGTGATTCTTATAGAAGTTTCGAAGAGTTGTGAATTGATCAGGATCATATATAGTATCTGATGTCAGTATATCATACTGAGTATTTTTGCTTTGTATGCTCATTTCTATGATTTCTTCATACGTAGCACCATTGGTAAAGCCGTCTCGACGCATAAATATAGATGGGATATTTTTATATTTTAGTATAATTGGTTTCACAACAGATTCTGGTATTGTAACCCGAATGATAAATCTTTCATCATTTTTGATTTCATATCGAATAAAAGAAATTTTCATCTGTGGTCTTGGGGTCAGATGTTCATTGACCTGGTTATTAAAATAGTTTCGTTCATTATCGGCAGTTTTGCGATCAAATCCGATTAATTTATTTGTTTTATCCTCGACTCCAATATAAAAATCACCTCCGGATGCATTAGCAAATCCGGCAATTGTTTTTAACCATCCTATAACATCTTCACGATTTAGAATACTTTTGCATTCGAATTTATCATTTTCCAATTGAACATTATCTATGATTTCTTCCAAAAACATATGTTATTTCCTCCCAGTAGATAAGTTACTTCAATGTTACTTCAAAGTAGCTTCAAAGTCAACTTCAAACTCACTTCAAACAAACTTCAAGTTACTTTGAAGTATTCCACACACTTATATTTTTATGTATTTATGAAGAAAAAATCCAGAGGTATAATAAAATTATTATATCTCTTTCAAAATATTGGTATTTGATTTTCACCCTGCACTTGTATAGAATAGTGCCTATCAAATAGATAGCAAGGGAGCTAACGAAGAGATTCGTTGGCTCCTTTTGTTTTACTTAGGTCAGATAAACAGATTGGAGTGATAGGGTATGGAAAACGGAAATGAAATGATCAGAATTGAGCATTTACGAAAAAGATACGGAGACTTACAGGTGCTGGATGACATCAATCTCACAATCAAAAGAGGTGAGAAGCTGGTTATCTTAGGACCCAGCGGAAGTGGTAAGAGTACCTTGATCCGGTGCATCAATCATCTTGAGAAACCTACCAGCGGAGAGATCTATATTGGAGGCGAACTGGTAACTCAGAAGAACTGGATTCAGATGTCCAGAAATCACATGGCAATGGTATTCCAGCAATTCAATCTATACCCACATAAGACTGTATTACAGAATCTGACGATGGCACCGATCAAGCTTCATAAAGTGCCGAAGAAAGAAGCAGAGAAGACAGCAATGGAGTATCTGGAGCGTGTGGGACTTGCCAATAAAGCAGATGCTTATCCGCAGAACCTTTCCGGTGGACAGCAACAACGTGTAGCCATTGCAAGAGCACTGGTAACACATCCGGAGATCATCCTTTTTGATGAGCCGACCAGTGCACTGGATCCTGAGATGGTAAACGAAGTATTGGATGTTATGGTACAGCTTTCCAAGGAAGATATCACAATGATCTGTGTAACACATGAGATGGGATTTGCAAGACAGGTTGCAGACAGAGTTATTTTCTTAGACAGCGCTAAGATTGTTGAGGAAGGTACACCGGAGGAGGTATTTACCAATCCAAAGAACGAACGTACCAAGGTATTCTTCAGCAAGATATTACATTAGTAACAATGAAACACCAATATAAAATAGGAAGAAACACAAAATGAGGAGGACAAAGTTATGAAGAAAAGATTAGTAGCAGCAGTGATGGCAGCAGTAGTTACATTAGGAACTCTTACAGGATGCGGCAGCAGCTCAGACAGCACAAGTGCAAGTGCAGGCACTTCATCATCAGGACAGAGAACAGTAGAGGATATCAAAGCAGAAGGCAAGTTAAAAGTAGGTGCCAAGTCCGATACAGTGAATATAGGTATGATCAATACTTCTACAGGTGAATATGAAGGATATGACATTGATGTAGCATACGAAATTGCAGCTAAGATTTTTGACTGTACTTATGATGAGGCAGTGGCCAATAAGCTATGTGAATTTACATCTGTAACAGCTAAGACAAGAGGCGGTCTTCTGGATAACGGAGAACTCGATTGTGTTATCGCATCCTTCACTGTAACAGAAGAGAGAAAGAAATCCTGGAACTTCACACAGCAGTATCGTCTTGAGCCTGTTACCTTCATGGTAAGTAAGGAATCCGGTGCTACTACATTGGCAGATATGGATGGCTTTGTAATCGGTGTTGGCCAGGGAACTACAACAGCAGAACTGATTGAACAGTATGCAAAGGACAAAGGCATTGACGTAAATTATGAAGTACAGGACTTCCAGTACATTTCAGATGGCGTTGCTGCTTTAAAGACTGGTCAGATTGATGCCTATTCTGTAGATCGTACAGGTCTGCTGGCTTACATGGATGATTCACTGATGCTTACAGAGGATGCTTTCGGTGTACAGGATATCGGTATCGCATTAAAGCTTGGCAATGATGAACTGACACAGTACATGGATGATGCTTTAACAGAGCTGAAGGAATCCGGCAGACTGGACGAATTAAAAGCTAAATGGGGCATCCTGACAGATGAAGAAGTACAGGCAATGCAGTAAATCAGGATAATAACAGTACGAAATAGATGAGATAAAGGTGGTGGCAATATGCTGGAGAGTTTATTAGATCCCTGGAGATGGGAAAGATCATTTCAGGACTTCCCGGATTATCTGGCAGGATTTGGAATGACATTAAAGGTAACAGTGGTAGGCTGGCTCATAGCCATGGCAATCGGTATTTTGCTGGGGTTGATCTCTACCAAGGAGAATAAGGTTCTGAAGGCTATTTATCAGATTTATGTACAGTTCTTTCAGAATACACCTGTTACAATTCAGTTCTTCTTCTTTTATGTAGGAGTTCCGGCAATCATCAAGCAGGTATTACATATGTCCAAAACCTATAGACTCTCCAAGTTCATCATCGGTATCTTTGGTGTAGGTCTGTATCACGGTGCTTATATCGCAGAGGTTATCCGTTCCGGCATACAGGCAGTACCCGCAGGTCAGAAAGAGGCAGCCTTTTCACAGGGCTACACGGAGAATCAGGCAATGCTCTACATTATCCTTCCGCAGACATTGAAAATGATTCTTCCTCCTCTTACAAGTCAGACACTGGCTTTGTTGAAGAACACATCTACTCTTGCCATGGTAGTTGGTCTTGATCTGATGTACTACGCAGATAAGAGTGTTGGATATACAGGATATTTCCAGGGATATCTCATTGCAGCAGCGATGTATTTTGCAGTATGTTTCCCATTGGCAATGCTTGTAAAAGTATTTGAAAGAAATGCAGCCAGAAATCCCGGAGAGAAGAAAAGAAGGAAGAAAACAGTGATGGAGGTGGCATAATATGAAAAGTGTACTTACAGCAGACAATTTAGCCTATATGTTAGGTGGTATGAAGCTTACACTGGAGATTGCCGTATGTGCAAGTGTCATTGCTATCCTGTTAGGTACGATTCTGGCGCTTGCCAAGACATATTGTAAAGGAAAAACAGGTTTTTTGAACATAATAGCAACGATTTATGTGGAAATCTTTCGCTGCACACCGCAGTTGTTGTGGATATTGATGTTTCGATTTTTCGTAAAGGGCGGGGGCTTTAACCTGGGAGTGGTAAGCCTGAGCGTTGTATCTGCTCCTTATATCTGTGAGATTGTCAGAGGTGGTCTGAATAATATCTCCAAAGGACAGTTCGAAGCCGGTTATTCCCAGGGGTACAGCTTCTTTAAGATATTACGGTTCATTGTTCTTCCACAGGCATTCAGAGCAGTCATTCCATCCATGATGTCACAGATTGTTTCTATTATTAAGAGTACTTCCCTTCTGGCATCTATTAACATCTTTGAATACCTGTTTACCTGTAATACGGTCATGGTCAACTCAACAAGTCTTAGTGGAATCTTTACCGTATACGCTATGGAAGCAGCAGGATACTTTATTGTATGCTATCTGCTTGTAATATTTGTCAATACAGTCAGCAAAAAAATGAAATTTGCATAAGAAATCAAGAAGAAGGTATCAGAAATGAAAGTAGGAATGTTTAATTCACTCAGAGGCGGCGCTGCAAGATTTGCTGAGAGTGTAAAGAAATATAATGGTGATATTGAGTTTGTGGATCTGGATTGTCCGCCTACATTGGAAAATGTAGAGAAATTAAGAGGCTGTGAAGGTTTTCTTTTCTCTCCTTTCAAGAATGATGGAGATATCTTCTGGAAGAAGGTCAGTGAAGTGGGAGTGAAATATGTAGTGACCTGTTCCGCCGGTTATGATCATTTTGATCTTGCAGCCATGAAGAAATATGGATTGAAGGCAGCAAATGTTCCTTTTTATTCTCCTAATGCAGTAGCAGAACATGCAGTGATGCTTCTGCTGGCTTCTCTTAGAAAATTAAGGACACAGTTCGAGAATATATCCCAATATAATATGTCTTTGGATGGACTGATGGGTTCGGAAGTCCGCAATCAGGTAATCGGTATTGTGGGCGCCGGCAGAATCGGAACGACGACGATTAAGATTCTGACCGGGTTTGGACCAAAGAAAATATATGCCTGCAGCCAGGAGGAACGTGATGACGTGAAACAGATGGCAGAGTATGTGTCTATAGATGAACTCTATGCCAAATGTGACGTGATTATATATCACTGTGCATATAGTAAAGAAAATCATCACATGGTCAATGCTTCTACAATAGAGAAGATGAAGCCGGGTGTGCTTCTGATTAATGTAGCCAGAGGCGGATTATTTGATACACAGGCGATTCTGGATGGACTTAACAGCGGTAAGCTGGGTGGAGTTGCGTTGGATGTAATCGAAGGAGAGGAAACACTTAGAAAACCGCAGGGACAGAATGATCTTCCCATATTGGATGAGTTATTAAAGCATGAGAATTTTATTTTTACCATGCATACAGCATTCTACACAGATGAGGCTGACAGAAACCAGTCAGATACGACATTGGAGAACTTCAATGAATATCGTACGACAGGACAGTGCAGATTCGAGCTTGTGAAATAAGAGGTGGTTATTTGTTTACGACATTACTAAATCTGATGGGTATGATGTTTCTGCTCATCATGACAGGTTTTCTCCTACGCAAGTTCGGGTTTATAACAGACGCAGGTAAGAAAAGTATTACAGATATGCTGCTGTATGCAATCCTTCCATGTAACATCATCAAGGCATTTACAACAGATCTGGGAACAGATCATTGGAAGGATTTTGTAATTCTTCTTGCAATTGCAATCTTTGTACAGATTATGGCATTGTTCATCTGTAGATTCATGTATAATCGGATGAATCCGGGAGAGAAGGAAGTCTACCAATATGCAACGGTATGTTCCAATTCGGGATTTCTTGGTAATCCGATGTCAGAAGGTGTATTTGGAGATACAGGATTATTATTTGCATCAGTTTTCCTGCTTCCTCAGAGAGTTGTGATGTGGACGGCGGGCGTATCTTATTTTACCAAAGAAACAGATAAGAAAAAGGCATACAAGAAGATATTGACACATCCCAGCATGATTGCTACTTACCTTGGATTTATCATTATGATATTCCATATCACAATACCCTCTCCTATTTATAAAGCAGTATTGTCACTGAGTAATTGTACAACTGCAATGACCATGATGTATATAGGAACCATACTGGTAGGAGTGGATTTTAAGAGTCTGGTCACATTGAAACAGTTATATTATAACCTGATTCGATTAGTCCTGATGCCATTGGTTATCTATATTGGTTGTCATTTATTACAGGTAGATCCATTGATCACAGGTGTCTCGGTATTGCTGACCAGTATGCCGGCAGGCTCTACGACCTCGCTTCTTGCAGCTAAATACGAGGCGGATGAAGTCAGTGCTGCCAAATGCGTTGTGCTTTCTACATTATTTTCAATCATTGCAATACCGGTATGGAGTGTCATACTTCTGGCAGGAATCAAATAGGAGGTGAGAGCTATGGAAATCACAAAAGTAGGAGTTATCGGAGCTGGAGCAATTGGAGCATATTTCCTGTGGGGCATGAAAGAACTGCCCAGAGAAGATATCTGTCTCATTGCAAAAGGCGAGAGAAAAGAGAGACTGATTCGGGATGGAGTCATTATCAATGGAGAACGATATGATTACCCGGTAAAGGAACCTCAGGAAGCGGGTAAGGTGGATTTGCTTCTGATCGCGACCAAATATGGAGCTCTTTCTTCTATATTAAAGGATGCACAGGCTGTTGTAAAAGAAGACACCATTGTACTTAGTCTTTTGAATGGAATTGATTCGGAAGAGATCGTAGGAGCAGCCGTTGGTATGGAACATATGCTGTATTCTCTGATGAGAATATCTGCGGAGAGAAAAGGCAATTCTATTTATTTTGATGATGCAGTTACCATGGGACTCTGGTTTGGTGAGAAGGGACACGCCGAACTGACACCCAGAACACAGGCAGTTGTTGATTTCTTTGCGAAGACGACCTGCAAATGTACTTTTAAACCAGATATTATCACGGAAATGTGGTATAAATATGCAATTAATATATCCAGAAACCTGCCACAGGCTGTACTTGGAGTTGGTGTTGGCGCATATGACGACAGCGAACATGTGGAATTTATCTCTCACAGATTATGGGAAGAGGTCGATACCGTAGCCAGGGCAAAAGGCATTATAATCAGTCCATATGGATTCGCACACAGTCCTAGAAAGAATGCGCATTTGTCTACCTTGCAGGATCTGATGGCAGGCAGACATACGGAGATTGATATGTTTGCGGGAACGATGGTTCGTATGGGTAGGGAGCTTGGAATCCCGGTTCCATACTGTGAATATACCTTTCATGCCATCAAGGCATTAGAAGAAAAAAATGACGGTAAATTTAATTATCAGGAATTGAAACTATAAATAAAAGTAAAAGACAGGAAAGAGGAGGAGCATTATGAACTACAGAATTAATGAAAATTTATGTCAGGCTAAGTTATCTATTATCAGACGTATTTCGGATTTGGCACTGAAAGAAAAAAAACCGGAAGACAGAGTTGTGATGTTTTCCAGCGGTCAGCCTGCAGATGAAGCTATGCCGGTGGAACTTGTAAAAGAATATACAGCCAAAGTCATAGATGAATATGGCTGCGATGTCATTCAATATGGCGGACATAAGGGTTATCCGGGGCTTTTTCCTGAAATACGTAAATTCCTGAATAAGGACGGAGAAGTGGCAAAAGAGGATGATGATTTCGTAATCACTTATGGTTCCTCAGAAGCGATATTTGCAGTAGGCAGCGCTTTTATCAAGCCGGGTGACAAGGTGATCGTTGAGAATCCTACTTATCTGAATGCAACCAATTCCTTTAAATATTGTGGTGCGGAGCTTGTACCGGTTGCTGTAGATGCAGATGGTGTCAACATTGAAGCTCTTGAAGAGGCTATGAAAGGTGGAGCAAGCTTCTTCTATACGATACCTAACTTCGGCAATCCTTCTTCTATCACCATGAGTCTTGAGAAGAGAAAGGCAGTTTATGAGCTGGCTGTGAAATATCAGATTCCTATTCTGGAGGATAATCCATATGGTTATTTAAGATTCTCCGGTAACGAATATATTCCTCCTATCAAGAGCTTTGATCAGGAAGGAATTGTACTGTACATGGGTACATTTTCCAAGATCGTAGCTCCTGGTATGAGATGTGGTTTCTTATGTGCAAATAAGGAGCTTATCCCTAAGTTTGTCGTATTCAAGGGTGTATCCTCCAGCGGTAATATCAACTGGAGTCAGTATGTTGTTACAGAGTTCCTCAGGAATGTGGATATTGATGAGCATATCGCAAAGATTAGTGTAATCTATGAAGATAAAGCACGGGCAATGTATGATAAGATGAAGGAATGTTTCCATCCATCCATAGAATATACAATGCCACAGGGCGGTATGTTTATCTGGGCGAAGCTTCCTGATACGGTCAAAGCCACTGATTTTTGCCTGGATGCAGCAAAGAATCTTAGAATCGCTGTAGTACCAGGAAATGACTTCTTCTATGGCAGCCCTGAGGATTGCAGCTATATCCGCCTGAACTTCTCCAAGCCATCCATTGAAGATATAGAATATGGCATAGAGAAGCTGGGAGAACTGACTTATAAGTATTGCGGCAAATAATTACAATACATCAGGGAAGTTGTAATCAATACCGATTGTAGTAAGAAATTCCCGGGCGATTGGACTGAGCTTATGGTTTTTCAGGATAATAATGGAACGCTTCACTGTAAAATTATAGTCAGTGATAGGCAGAATTTTGCAATGCGGCGGTTCCAGTGCCAGTTCATCTTCCGTGCAGGGTAGCAGCGAAATACAGTTCTGATAGGTGGATATCCAGAAAATTGCAGTTCTTTTGAAAGCAGTCCGCACATAGAAGGTAGGTTCACAGTTAATGGTTTCAAATGCCTGTGTAACTCTTGGTGCAATGACTTCTGTAGTAGCAATCGGTTCATTTTTGATCTGTTCCAGAGTAAGAGAATCGTATTTGGCAAGCGGATGATTCTTGGATACAATCACTTTGATTTCTTCTGTACGAAATGGAATAGAATGGAAGTCATCTGCATTTTTGATAACAGAACGGGTGATGCCAATCTCTGAAATACCGGTTCTGACATATTCGGCAATCTGAGGAGAGAGGGCTTCATGAAACTGGAAGTTTACGTTGGGATGGGCTTCTACGAAGGAATCAAACATAAAATGCAGCAGTGAAGGTGGATTGCTTGGTGTCATGGATAATTTAAGCGTACCTTCAACACCGTGCATATAGTTCTGTAGCTCCTCATGCATGGAAGTATCCAGGGCGCAAATCGCCTGTGCCTTTTTATAGAAAATCTCCCCGGCAGGAGTAAGGGATATTTTCTTCGCACCACGTTCTACCAGCCTCACACCCAGATTGTTTTCCAGATTTTTCAACTGCGTAGAAAGTGCAGGCTGGGCAATCATCAGCTCCTGTGAAGCAGACAGGATGTTGCCGCATTCAATAATTTTTACGAAATTATAATAGGTTTCAATTGTCATGTAAATTTCTCTTTTCTTATAAGTGGATATATAACATTTTTATTATACCACGTCCTGTAAGTTATGGAAAAAGAATTTTAGACAGTAAAGGAGAGAAAGCGTATGAAAAAGTTTTCAGTAGTTATTTCAAGACAATTTGGCAGTCTGGGACGTCCGATTGCACGAGAAATGTCCGAAATACTCAAAGTAGAGTACTATGACAGAGATATCGTGACGATGGTTGCCAAGGAACACAATATTACCATCAAGGAAGTAAGTGCCCTTGAGGAAAAAGCAACCAAATATTCCATTATGAAGTTCCCTCTTGGTACTGGAACAACAGCAGCACAGGATAAGATCTTTGATACAGAAGCCAAGCTTATCAGAGAGATTGCTGATAAGGAGAGCTGTATCATTGTAGGAAGATGTGCAGATTATATTCTGGGAGATAATCCAAATAACCTGAATATCTTCATCTATGCGCCGTATGAAGACCGTCTGGTGAACTGCGTTAATGAACTGGGCATGGATACCAGACAGGCGAAGAAAATGATCCATGATGTAGATAAGGCAAGAGATGCTTTCCATTTAAGATATGCGAAATATAAGCCAAACGATATGGACCATATGGATATCATGGTCAACAGTGCATTACTTGGCGTAAAGGGTACAGCAGAGTATCTGTGTGATCTGATTCAGAAGAGATTCGCAGACTAGGAAAACAGGTTGCAACACAAAAATAAAAGTTAAGTAAAGGATGAACGCCTTTGCTTAACTTTTTTTATTATCTATGCTACAATTCTATCAACATTTGAAATAGAGAGAGGAATTTGTGATGCAGCAGTTTAAAAGTAAGAACTATGTGACAGTTTTGCTCGTAATTGCCAATATTGCAGTATATATCTTCTGTACAATTCAGGGAAATGTGTTGTATAATATGGGTAGTTTAAGTGTGGTAGACATAATAAGTAGACAGGAATATTACAGAATACTGACAAGTATGTTCCTACATGCGAATCCACAGCACATCTGGGGCAATATGATATTTCTGGCAGCACTGGGAGATATGCTGGAGAGATCGATTGGGCATGGCAGATTCTTTGCCATTTATATGCTGGCGGGCATCGGGGGCAACCTGCTGTCCATGGGACATGAACTGGCTACAGGGCAGTTCTATTCCACTATAGGAGCCAGTGGCGCTGTATTTGGACTGATTGGTGCGTTGTTATTGCTGATCTGTAAAAATAATGGAACTTATGGACAGGTTTCATTTCGCAGAATGATATTTGCAATCGTGTATCTTTTCTATTCTGGAATACAGTCTGAGACAACTAACAACATGGCTCATTTAGGTGGTTTTATAACAGGATTTGCAGTCATGGCAGTCTTTTATTGTATTGCACGCAGAAAGTACAAAAGAATCAGATAACTATGGGGAAAGGTGTAAGGGTGAAACTGAGTGAAGATTAATATTTACTATGGCGGTAGAGGATTGATTGGAGATCCTACACTGCATGTTTTGAATAAAATACAGGAGGTGCTGTCAGAACTTAACGTGACGATGGAACGATATGACCTTTATGAATATAAGAACAATATCGTGACCTTGCCACAGACATTGAAGGATGCAGACGGCATTATTCTGGCGACCACAGTAGAATGGTATGGCATAGGTGGATGGATGCAGCAGTTCTTGGATTCCTGCTGGCTTTACGGTGATAAGGAGAAGATATCCCGCATCTATATGTGCCCTATCGTTATGTCAACCACGTACGGAGAACGTGAGGCAATGATGAATCTTACGGTAGCATGGGAGATACTGGGAGGACTTCCATGCACTGGTATCAGTGGATATATTGCGGATGTGGCTTTGCTGGAGCAGAACATGGAATACACCCGCCTGATTGAGAAGAAAGCAGAGGATCTGTATCGTACCATTAATCAACATGTAGCAGTGTTACCTTGTTCCAATCAGGCTGTAAAGCAGAAGGTTTCCTTTACACAGAGTCTGAACCTGACACCACAGGAAGCAGAGCAGCTTTCAGAGCTGGCTTCCAATGATGTTTATGTGCAGAAGCAGAAGGAAGATATTCAGGAGCTTGCCAGCATGTTCAAGGATCTGATGGAAGAGAAAGGAACTCAGGGCAATACACCTTTTCTGGAAGAACTCAAGGCACATTTCTATCCTCAGGCAGGATTCAGAGCAGTGTACCAGTTCAATATCCCGGAGACCTCCAAGCCATTGATCATTAAGGTAGATAATGCGCAGATGGAATGCTATTATGGAACCTGTGAACAGGCTGATGTGGAGCTGCAGATAGCATCTGATGTCATGAATGAGATCATACAGGGAAGAATGACCTTCCAGAGAGCATTTATGGCTGGTTCCATGAAGATGAGAGGAGATTTCAGAGTACTTCGTACCCTTGATATGATATATAATTTTACCAATTAATTAAAGGATGGTGTATAGTATGACAGACGAGAATTGTATTTTCTGTAAAATTGCAAATGGTGAGATCCCTTCCAAGACCTTATACGAGGATGAGCAGTTTCGTGTAATTCTGGATCTTGGACCAGCTACAAAGGGACATGCATTGATCCTGCCCAAGTCTCATTATAAGAATCTGTATGAATTGCCGGATGAAACAGCAGCAGATGTTATGAAGCTTGCCAAGAAAATGGCAACACAGATGACAGAGAAGCTTGGATGTGATGGATTCAATCTGGTGCAGAATAATAATGAAGTAGCAGGACAGACAGTATTTCATTTCCATATGCATCTGATTCCAAGATATGAAGGAGACAATCAGCATATCCTCTGGAAACCGACAGAAGTAACCCAGGATGAACTGGAAGAGATCAGAAAACAGATTACAGAATAATAGAAAACAGCAGAGGCTTATCAATATTATAATTGAGACCTCTGCTGTCTTTTTATTTATTTGCTGCATTTTCAATTAATTCAACAATTGTGTCAATAGAGTTGCGTTGTCCGCAATTCTGCATGGCATCAATATAGGAATGTCTGTTAAAGTACAGCTCATGTACTTTCTCAACCAGAGAAAAGGCAGTCAGATCATCCTCATTTGCCACCATGGAGAAGCCCTGTTCTTCAAAGCTTCTGGCATTTAAGATCTGGTCTCCACGGCTGCTGGCTGCGGGAAGAGGAATTAACAGACTGGGCTTTCTAAGAGCCAGTAATTCGCAGATCGCATTTGCTCCGGCACGGGAGATCACCACATCTGCCATGGCGAAGAGATCCTTCAGATCTTCCTTGACATATTCGAATTGCACATATCCCTTTGTGTTAAGTAAGAGATTATCTACCTTATCTTTACCACAGATATGAACTACCTGAAAGTCTTCCAGAAGCTGAGGAAGCGCTTCTCTTACCAGCTTATTGACTCCAGATGCACCAAGACTGCCGCCGATGACCATGATGACAGGCTTTCCATCTGAGAAGTGACACATCTCCAAAGCTCTGAATTTATTGCCTTTTGCCAATTCGGTGCGAATCGGGGAACCGGTAAGAACTGCTTTATCAGCAGGCAGATCCTTCATGGTCTCCGGGAAATTACAACAGACTTTGGTCGCTACAGGAATGCACAGCTTATTGGCAAGCCCCGGTGTCATATCTGACTCATGTATGATGCAGGGAATTTTAAGAGTGGCAGCAGCCCTTACAACAGGAACGCTGACAAATCCGCCCTTGCTGAATACCACATCCGGCTTCAGTTCCTTTAATATTTTGTGAGCTTCTGCAAATCCTTTTAATACACGGAAAGGATCGCTGAAGTTCTTAGGGTCAAAGTAGCGGCGCAGCTTACCTGTGGAGATTCCATAATAAGGAATGCCGTAATCGGCTACCAGCTTCTTCTCAATACCATCATAAGAACCAATATACTGTATGTCATAACCTAATTCCTTTAATCTTGGGAAAAGGGCAATATTTGGTGTGACATGTCCGGCAGTTCCGCCACCGGTGAACACAATTCGTTTCATGGAAGCCTCCAATTAAGAATTTTTGATTTGAATTAAAGCCTTTGCCAGCTGATCTGGACATGAGGTATTTTTAAATCCGCATTTAATACCCTGTAATTTTTCGATTGCATCATCTACCTTCATTCCACGGACCAGACTGCAGATTCCTTTCAGATTACCATTGCAACCGCCTGTAAAAGCTACAGATTTAATAATATCGCCGTCTACCTCAAGATCGATCATGGTAGAACAGGTACCGCTTGTTTTGTACTGCATAAAACAATGCCTCCTAACTATATAATACGTAACTGTGCATACTGCAATTCATGAAAATCTCAGCACAGTAATCCCAAATACTAACAAGGATTATAGCAGAAATCTAATTTTGAGAAAAGAGAATCACACAAATTTCGTCACATATTTTGTCGTATGAAAAAGAAATCAGAACCAATGGCGCATAATTATGCGAAAACGATATAATTTGTCGAACGATTCTTGGGCTTATCCTATTGAGAATCTACCTTTAAAAGCCTATACTCGTAGTAAATTGCAGAGAGGAGTGTTAGTGTGAAAATAGCAGGAATCAATCAGTCTTTTATTATGGCAATGGCAGTCATCTTTATGGCACTTGGTATCCTGTACCAGGTGGTGATTGGTGTATTGTATCAGCGAATGATACAGTCTACAGATACGTTATCAGGAGGAGATAATAAACTGCTGGGGCAGTGCAAAGAGAGATTTATACAGTGTTACAAGTTAAATGGCGGTGTCTCTAATATAAGTGTGTTCGTGGACAAGTTCATGAACAGGCTCAGATTTGCAGGGATGAGTATGAGCCTGATGAAACATCTGTCAGGACAGCTCATGCTGGCAGGGGTATTTGTAGCCGGTTTTGGTGTATGCAAGGGTATTATAGAAGGTAATCGCTTTGTGGATCTGCTGCCTTTTTATATATTAAGTCTGTTTGGCATCTATCTCTATCTTAGTGTATGCTCGATTGTGGATATTGCCGGCAGAAAACAGATGTTGAAGACGAATCTTACGGATTATCTGGAGAATCATGTGGCAGAACGTCTGGAGCATGGTATGGCGCAGAAAGAGAAGCTTCTGCGGGAACTGGAACAGGTACGCAGCAACCGCAGACAGAGTGATACGGAGGACAGACAAGAGGATGAGCAAAAGGAACAGCCTCACACAAAGCCGGAGCCTATCTTCTCACCGGATGAAGCCCTGGAACTGGAAGAGCTTCTGAAATCACTCATGGTATAGTTACGAAAATGCACGAAATTTTACAAGTAATATGCGTAATCTTATCTTGATATCTGTAGGGAACTTTGCTAAAATAATAACGAAGATTAAAAAAGGTAATTAACAGTTAATTAAAGTGTTGATTGGAAAAGGAGAAAGACAAATGAGCAAGGTTACATTTGATTACACAAAAGCCTCACAGTTTATCAGTGAGCATGAAGTGGAATACATGAAGAAGCTCACCCTGGATGCAAAGGAGACTCTGCTTGGTAAGAGTGGCGCAGGTAATGATTTCTTAGGCTGGATCGACCTCCCTGTAGATTATGATAAGGAAGAGTTCGACAGAATTAAGAAAGCTGCAAAGAAGATTCAGGAAGATTCTGATGTATTATTGGTAATCGGTATCGGCGGTTCCTACCTTGGCGCAAGAGCTGCGATCGAATTTTTAAGACACAGCTTCTATAATATGGTAGATAAGAGCATCCGCAAGACTCCGGAGATCTATTTTGTAGGTAATTCCATCAGTTCTACTTACATTAAGCACCTGATCGATGTAATCGGAGACAGAGATTTCTCCATTAATATGATAAGCAAGTCCGGTACAACTACAGAGCCAGCTATCGCTTTCCGTGTATTCAAGGAGATCATGGAGAAGAAGTATGGCAAGGAAGAGTCCGCTAAGAGAATCTATGCTACAACAGATAAGGCTAAGGGATCTCTTAAAAACCTGGCTACAGAAGAAGGCTATGAGACATTCGTAGTACCTGATGATGTCGGAGGACGTTTCTCTGTATTGACAGCAGTAGGTCTTCTTCCTATCGCAGTCAGCGGAGCAGATATTGATAAATTGATGGAAGGTGCAGCAAGCGGACGTAAGCGTGCATTAGAGCTTCCTTTTGAAGAGAATGATGCAATGCAGTACGCAGCAATCCGTAACATCTTATTAAGAAAAGGCAAAGCAGTAGAAATCCTGTGCAACTATGAGCCAAGTGCCCACTATGTATCTGAGTGGTGGAAGCAGCTCTTTGGTGAGTCAGAAGGCAAAGATCAGAAGGGTCTGTTCCCTGCAAGTGTTGACCTGACAACAGATCTGCATTCTATGGGTCAGTTTATTCAGGATGGCTCCAGGATCATGTTCGAGACAGTTCTTAACATTGAGAAGTCCCGTGAGGAAGTTATCTTAAATGAAGAGCCGGTTGATCTTGACGGACTTAACTACCTTGCAGGCAAGAGCGTAGATTTTGTAAACAAGAGTGCCATGAACGGAACAATCCTGGCTCATACAGACGGACAGGTTCCTAACCTGATGGTCAAGATGCCTGAAGTAAATGAATTTTACTTAGGTGAACTGTTCTATTTCTTCGAGTTTGCATGTGGTCTGAGCGGATACTTATTAGGAGTAAATCCTTTCAACCAGCCAGGCGTTGAGAGCTACAAGAAGAACATGTTCGCACTTCTTGGCAAGCCAGGTTATGAAGCAGCAAGAGAAGAACTGTTAAAGAGATTATAATTTATAAATCAATATAAAACTGCCGACAGGTTATGCCGGCAGTTTTTATATTGTTATGTTCCTTATCCTACATGTCTTTCAAAAGGTTTGAAATCCAGTATTTTTTCAATTTCTGCATAGGCGTCAGCAGGAATTTTGAAACCGCTGGCTGCCAGATTATGCGCCAGTTGTTCTTTTTTGCTGGCACCGGTAATTACACTGCTGATAATGCCCTTTTGTAAAATCCAGGCGAGAGCAAGAACTGACATGGGAATGTTCAGTTCATCGGCAATTCTGCTTAACTGTTCAACTTTATCCAGATTTTCATCAGTTAATAGGTGATTGATCTGTTTGTCAGCCTGATGGGTAGCTCTTGAAGCTTCAGGAAGAGGCTGGTTCTTTTTGTATTTTCCAGTCAGAAGTCCCTGTGCCAGTGGGGAGAAAGGTGTAATACCGATACCGTATTTTTCACAGATTCCCATCAGCTCATGTTCTATATACCGGTCCATCATATGATACTGCGGTTGAATGACAGTTAATGGATGCAGACCATATTGGCGGATAATATTCTGGGCTTCTTCAATTCTGGCACCGCTCCACTCTTCGCTGACTCCATAATAGAGTATTTTGCCCTGATCTACCAGACTACTAAGGGTTCTAAGGGTTTCTTCCATAGGAGTGGAAGAATCAAAGCGATGGCAATAATACAGATCCAGATAATCAAGCTGCATGTTTTGCAGAGAACGATCCAGATTTTCGATAATATGCTTCCTGGAAAGCCCGCGTTCATTTACGCCCTCGCCAGTAGGAAAGTATACTTTGCTTGAGATGACCAGACTGCTTCTGCGGTAATCCTTCAGTACACGACCAAGAAACTTTTCCGCTTCGCCTCCGCTGTAACCATCGGCACAATCAAAGAAATTGACGCCATTTTCATAGGCAAAGCGAATAATTTCAGTCGCAGTCTCTACTTCTTTAGAGCCGGTTAAATCTGTCATCCAGCTCCCTAATGCAATTTCACTGACTTTTAACCCGGATTTCCCAACATTACGGTAATTCATTGTTTCATGTCCTCCTTTGACTTATTACAGATTTTGATGTAACCTTAACGTATCACTTCAAGTAAGCTTGAAGTCAATAGATTTATTAACGTTTACTAAAATGAAAGAGGAAAGAGTAAGAGATATGAAAGAGGAAAAGACATATACAATACAGGAAATCAGTAAGAAATATCAGCTGCCGCATTCGACATTGCGCTATTATGAGGAACTGGGGCTGCTTCCCGAAGTAGAGAAAACCCCCAGTCATCAGAGAATCTATAAAGAGGAACATATCAGAAGACTGGATGGAATTGTGTGTTTTAAACGGACAGGGCTTCCAATTGCAAAGATTAAGGAATTCTACCAATATGAGCAGAATCTGGAAGAAAATATTGATAATATCATTCTGCTGGTAGACTGTCATGAAAGGGAAATACAGAATAAAATCAAAGAACTTGAAGCAGATCTGGTGCATATTCAGAAGAAAGTACGATATTATCATGCAATTAAGGAGTCTTATGAAAATGGAACAGGATTTCCAGACTGGAATCAGGTGTAATGCGCACTGTTTTCCAATCTTGAATTCTGCTAAAGTAATGGAAAAAAAGCGATAGTCGTGTTATACTGGCAATGAAACAAGTTTCATAAGGAGCGGAAGGAAAATGGCAAGTATAAGAGATGTGGCTAAGGAAGCAGGTGTGGCAAGCTGTACAGTTTCAAGAGTGTTGAATGGTACGGCAAATGTTGCTCCCGAAACGCAGAAAAAAATAGAAGAAGCAATGAAAAAACTGGATTATGTGCCCAATGAGCTGGCGAGAGGAATGTTCAAGGGAAAATCTAACACGATAGCAATGCTGGTGCCTAATATACAGCATCCATGGTTTTCGTCTCTGGCATCATCCATAGAGAGAGTACTCTATCAGCAGGGTTACAAGCTTATGCTGTTCAGTACAGACGATAAAGAGGAGAGAGAAAAAGAATGTCTTCAGATTCTAAAGTCCAATATAGTAGATGGGATTATCTGTGGCACCTCGACCTGTAGTGCAGAGGAATACAGTATGGTTGGAAAACCGATGGTAATGCTTGATTATAAGGCAGGTGATAAATTCCCGGTTATTGTATCAGACCATGTAACAGGAGGCAGTCTTGCAGCGCAGGAATTCATCCATAGTAAGTGCAGCTATGTTATTCATATAAGTGGAAATCGGACAGATGACCATATTATGTCATTTCAAAGCCATGAAGTTCTGGATCAGTTGCTGCAAAAAGCAGGAATCAGGTCAAGAAGAGTGGAGATAAGCTGGAATGATTTTGACTTTGAGGGGTATTTTGAACTGGCAAAGTGTATTCTGGAGAAATATCCGCAGGTTGATGGCGTCATGGCTGCGGATCTTCCGGCAACCGCTTTCCTAAAGGCAGCACTTGCAATCGGGAAGGTATTGCCGGATGAGCTGGTGATTGTTGCATATGATGGCACATTTGTGACAAAAACCGGTACAACGAAAATCACTACTATATGCCAACAGTATGAGCTAATAGCGCAAAAGGCAGTGAAGTGTCTTCTGAAACTGATTCGTGGAGACAGCAGTGAAAAGAAAGTTCCTTCGGAGATACTGATTCCAGTCAGGCTGGAAAAGGGAACAACAACAAAATAGATAAAAAGTGGAAAAACATATTGACGAAACATGTTTCATATGATATGTTGGACTTATGGATGAAACATGTTTCACAAGAGATGTTAAAGAGAAAAGGAGAGACAGGTATGATGAAGAAATGGATGGGTACAGTATTAATTTCAGCATTAACAGCAGGTGCGTTGGCAGGTTGTGGGTCAGCTTCCCAAAGTGATACCACGCAGGCTTCAGACACTGCACAGACAACTGTTGTACAGAGCAGCAGCGAAGAGAAGACCAAAATTCGTGTATATATAGGGGGCGATAACGCAGATCTGAATGCACAGCTGGTTGAGAATTTTAATGCACAGAGTACAGATGCACAGGCCGAGATTGTAACATTGACAGATGGACAGAGTGGCTACCAGATGCTTACAGTCATGTATAATTCCAACAGTGCACCTAATGTATTTTTTCTGGAGGCAGGAGATATCAGGAATTTGCAGGACAAACTGGCAGATCTGTCTGATATGGACTGTATCCGGTATGCATCAGATGGAACACTGGATGATGTAACCTATGATGGTAAAATATTGGGTGTTCCGGTAAAAACACAGGCATATGGCATTATTTATAACAAAAATGCAGTTGCAGAGTTATTGGGAGAAGATTTTAATGTGAATAGTATAGAGGCACTGGATGATTTTACGGCAGTGTGCCAGCAGTTGGAGGAAAAGGGCGTATCAGCAACTGTCATTAGTCCTTATAACTGGTCACTGGGTAATCATTACTTTAATATGATCTATTCCGGACAGGATGACCCGGATGGATTTATAGCTGCTTTGAAAGAAGGAACTGCTGATCTTGCCAATAATGATGTATTCAACAGCTATATGGATTCTTTTGATGTTCTTGCACAGTACAACTATTATAAGGACAATCCATTAGAGGATGTGGCTGATGAAGCTGTGAAACAGTCACAGACACTGTATACAGAACAGGCTGTATTCTGGTTTCAGGGAAGCTGGGAATCAAGTGTGATCAGACAGCTTGATACAGATAATGAGTATGGTTTTATCCCTGTTCCTTTGGCAGATGAGAGTGATAACAATTATGGAAAAATATGCTCATTGGTTCCCGGTTATTATTGTGTAGATACAGCATGCTCTACAGAGGAACAGCAGGCCGCAGCGAGAGAGTTTATTGAGTTTGCAACACAGTCGGATGCCGGACAGCAGTATGTAATTGATGATGGCAATATCCCGGCATATACCAATAACAGCAAGGATATCAAAGAGAGCCTGGTACAGTCTGCCTATACCTATATATCTGAGGGTAACACATTTGCTATGTATACAAGTTATCCATCTGACCATTATGAAAAGGTTGGCAATCTGATGCAGAAGTATCTGGCAGGAGAACTTGACCGTACAGGACTTGCTTCTGAAATAGAGGCATATTGGAAGGGACAGGAATAAACTATGAAAAATAAAAAAGCAAGAAATATAAAGAATTTTATCTGCTTTGCAGGTCCGGCACTGTTTTTCTTCGTCACAATTATCGGAGCAGCCTTTGTAAGTGGTGTACAGCTTAGCTTTACAGACTGGAATGGACTGGCTGATTCGTATCAGTATGTTGGTATCAGTAATTATACGAATGCATTGAAAGATACAGAATTTATTACATCCTTGCTTAAAACTTTTCAATACGTGATTTTTGTGGTTGTTATTACAAACGCGGCTGCCTTTGCTATTGCATATGGACTGACACGTGGCATTAAAGTGCAGGGAGTATACAGGGTTGGGTTTTTCACACCCAACCTGATAGGAGGAGTTGTGCTGGGACTTATCTGGAGATTTGTATTCTCTACGGCTCTTCCTACAATAGGAGATTTGCTGCATATTGATATATTGAAAAATAACCTGCTCAGCCAGCCGAAGACAGCTTTTGCGTCACTTATTATTGTTGCCGTATGGCAGTTGGCAGGGTATCTGATGCTGATATATATGGCAGGTATTGTGGGACTGCCTAAGGATGTATTAGAGGCAGCAAGGCTTGATGGTGCAACAGGCTGGAAGGAGCTGAGGTATATTATCATGCCTTTGATCATGCCGTCTATAACGATTTGTGGATTTATGTCCATCAAATCTGCATTTATGGCATATGACGTAAATATGTCCCTGACAAATGGTGGTCCCTTTGCTTCCACCAAGCTGGTTGCCATGCAGGTATATGAGAGGGCATTTACTTCCCAGCAGTATGGAGTAGGACAGGCAGAAGCACTGATATTGTTTGTGATCGTTGCAGCAATTACTATGATACAGGTAGGAATATCCAAAAGTAAGGAGGTTGAAGCATAATGGCAGGAAAAACCGGAAAAAGACATTTAGGACAGATAGTCATTTATGTATTGTTCACATTGTTATTAGTACTCTTTTTGATTCCTTTCTTCCTGGTGCTGCTCAACAGCTTCAAGACTAACAAAGAAATTATCTTGGATCCATTATCCTGGCCAGAGGGAATCAGTCTGACAGGTTATATCAAAGCATTTACAGCAATGAACTATCTGGAAACCTTTAGAAACTCTTTAATAATAACAGTATTAAGCATTGTGCTTATTATTTTGTTTGCTGTGATGTGTGCATACTTTTTTGCAAGAAATAACTGGAAAATTAACAAAATCATTTTCATGATAATGGTTGCTTCAATGATTATTCCTTTCCAGACGATTATGATTCCAATTGTAAGAAATTTTTCGGCAATCAATGCGGTGGATAATATTTTTATGGTTGTTATCTTTTATGTAGGTGCACATATTTCCATGGCAGTGTTCATGTTTCAGGGCTTTATCAAGAACATACCTATGGAGCTGGACGAGGCAGCAACAATTGACGGCTGTACGAATTTCCAGATATTATTCCGAATCATATTTCCTTTATTGAAGCCAATTATCTCAACGGTAGCGGTTCTGGACATTCTGGCCATCTGGAATGATTTCCTGCTTCCCTATATTTTATTGCAGAGCAATCGATTAAAGACACTGCCGCTTATGACGTATTCCTTCTTTGGACAGTATTCTATTGATTATTCGCTGGTATGCTCTGGTCTGATCATGTCAATCCTGCCGGTCATCATCATCTATGCATTTTTGCAGAAACAGATAATTGATGGTGTAGTAGCAGGTGCAATTAAGTAGGGGGTGCACAAATGAGTAGTAAATGGTGGAAAAATGCAATTGTATATCAGATATATCCTAAGAGCTTTCAGGACACGAACAGTGATGGAAATGGTGATCTGCAGGGGATTATCCGCAGGCTGGATTATCTTAAAGAGCTTGGAATCAATACGATCTGGCTCTGCCCGATCAATGTATCACCTATGATGGATAATGGATATGACATTGCAGATTATTATAAGGTAGACAGCAGCTTTGGAAGCAATGAAGATTTGGAAGAGTTGGTGCATAAAGCCTCCCAGAGAGGAATCAGAGTACTGATGGATCTGGTGGTAAATCATTGTTCCGACCAGCATCCCTGGTTTCAGAGAGCATTGGAGAATCCAGACAGTAAATATGCATCTTATTTTATTATAAAAGAAACAAATGGAGAAGTGCCTAATAATATCAGATCCTATAATGCAGTCAGTGCGTGGGAGAGAATAGGAGACAGCAACCGTTTTTATTTTCATTCTTTTGCAAAAGAGCAGCCCGACCTTAATTGGGAGAATCCACAGCTTCGTAAGGAAATCAAAGAAATGATGAAATTCTGGCAGCAGAAAGGAATTGCCGGATTTAGAGTGGATGCAATCGGCAATCTAAAAAAATCAAAGGAGACATTTATGATAGGAACGCTGCCGCCTGATGGCGATGACGGCATGGTTTCTGTTGATAAATATGTGTTGATGCAGGATGGAATTGAAGAGTATCTGCAGGAGCTTAAAGACGAGGTCTTTGACAAGTATGACATGATGACTGTTGCAGAAGTCAGTGTACCGGAAGCGCGCATGGAACGCTTCATTGGAGAAAATGGTCTTTTCTCTATGGTATTTGACTTTACCTATACAGATCTGGATGTAGAAAAGAGAAACGGAAAAGAGTGGAAAAAGCCATGGACTGCAGCGGAATTGAAGAAGAAAATTTTTGACAGCCAGAATTCTATCCAGAAGCATGGCTGGGGCAGTCCATATCTGGAAAATCACGACCAGCCGCGTTCCGTCAATAAATACATTCCTAAGAATGAAATCAGCTATGAGAGTAAAACTGCATTGGGAGCATTGTATTTCTTTTTGAGAGGAACACCTTTTATATATCAGGGACAGGAAATCGGGATGGAGAATTATCCCTTCCGTGATGCAGGGGATTTAAGAGATCCTTTTGCTATTGGCAGATATCAGAAAAGTGTAGCTGATGGCGAAGATGCAGAGGCGGATATGGAATACTTCAGGGAACGTGGACGTGATAACAGCCGTACTCCTATGCAGTGGGATAATAGTCTGTATGCAGGTTTCTCTGATACAGAGCCATGGATTCAGGTTAATCCCAATTATAAGCAGATTAATGTGGAAGAGGAATTGGGCAGGGAACAGAGTGTATATCATTTTTATCAGAAAATGATAGCACTTCGTAAGGACTCTCAATATGGTAAGACACTGACCTTTGGCACATTTGAAGCAATCGAGACGGAACAGGATGCTTTGATCGGATATAGACGCGTAGATGATAACTACATAATGACTATATGGGTCAATCTTGGAAATGAAGCTGTAGAACTGCCCGGGCAGACTGTTATGCACAATGTTATTCTGAATAATCGAACAGAACTTGTAGAGGGCAGACTGCTGCCTTATCAGGCAATTGTTATAGCGGAAGGTGAATGTGGATGAGAACACAGCAATATACAAGGTGGTGTCCGCCGGTGATACCTCGAACGATTCCCTGTGGAGATATGCCGGGAGATAAAGTGGATATTAAAGACGGACACATACAAAAAGCCAATGTGATTTTTCCAGAGCTTATGAAGGAAATTATAAATGTCCTTGAGAAACGGACTGTAAAGAGGATCGTAGTTACTGTATGCGGCGGTTCGGGAGCAGGAAAGTCCGGAGTAGCATCGTTATTGTCTTATTATCTGAATCAGGAAGGCATCGGAAGCTATACACTATCCGGCGATAATTATCCGCACAGGATTCCAAAATACAATGATGCGGAGCGGTTAAGAGTATACCGTGAGAGTGCCCTGCAGGGAATGCTTGCAGAGAATACCTATACAGGAGAGAGGTTTGAGATAATCAATCAGCTGCAGGAATCAGGAGATGATGCGAATCCGGCATATACACAAGAATATAGCTGGTACGCTTCCTATCTTGAACATGGACGAAAGGGTCTGGAGAAATATCTGGGCACTCCGGCGGAGATAGGCTTTGATGAGATAGAAGACGTGGTCAGCCGATTCAAGGCAGGAGCAGATCAGATATGGCTTAGACGCATGGGACGTGAGGATACACAGCTGTGGTATGACAAAAAGGATTTTTCAAAGATGCAGGTTCTGATAATAGAATGGACACATGGAAACAGTGATTATTATCAGGGAGTAGATATTCCTATCCTGTTGAATAGTACACCTGCAGAAACGCTTGCGTATCGGTTGATGAGAAATCGTGACGGTGCGATTGACAGCCCTTTTACTGCTATGGTATTGGAGATTGAGCAGCACTTGCTGCAACAGCAGGCACATAAGGCACATATCATTGTAACGATGAATGCGCACAGAATAGATTATCAGGAATATCGTACAATTATGGGAATGAGGGACTAGATATGGTGGAAAATGGACCTATGCTGAATGCTTATCCTGACAGTCTGGGAGGTACGCTGGAGGATATTGCGGATTTTCTGGAAAGTCCGGGGCTGGAAAGTGTATTCTCATCATTTTACATTTTGCCAAGTCTGTTTCATACGGATCTGGACAGAGGATTTTCAGTCATTGATTACTCATTGAATGAAATGCTTGCAAAACAGGAGGATCTGGACAGACTGCGGGCATTGGGGATTGATCTGAAGCTGGATTTTATTCTGAATCATGCGTCTGTACTTTCTGAACAGTTTCAGGATATTCTAAAAAAAGGCGAGCAATCAGAGTATCGGGATTTTTTTATTGACTGGAATAAATTCTGGCAGGGGCATGGAAGCATGACGAAAGATGGTTATATCCAGCCGGATGCCGCTCTGCTTCAGAAAATGTTTTTCAGAAAGTCAGGACTGCCTATTCTGATGGTGCGTTTCCCGGACGGCAGCAAGATGCCTTATTGGAATACCTTTTATCAGGAAATACGTTATCCCAATCTGGATGCACAGGATATACGCAGCCTGACAGGAGTACAGTATGGAACAGCAGAAAGAATCGCAGCCCTGTTACAGGACGGATTACAGAAAGGGCAGACTCCACAGGAGATTATGAAGAAACCTGATGAAGCTGTAAAACGACTTTCCAAGACCCGGCAGGAGCAGTTATGTGAAGTGCTGGAGGCGAAGCGGAAGTATCTGGGGCAGATGGATTTGAATATCCGGTCTCCACTGGTATGGGACTTTTATGAGCACACTTTGTCGATGCTGGCCGGATATGGAGCCAGGATTATAAGACTAGATGCCTTTGCATATGCACCCAAAGAGCCGGGAGCCAGAAATTTCCTGAATGAACCCGGCACCTGGGAGCTGTTGGACAGGGTACGGGAGCTGGTTGACCAATACCGGGTAGAGCTTCTGCCAGAGATTCATGCGAGCTATGGAGAACATGTTTACGACAAAATAGCGCAGAAGGGATATATGGTCTATGATTTCTTCCTTCCCGGACTCATGATAGATGCATTTGAGCAGAAATCAGGAAAAATGCTCAAAAAGTGGGCAGATGAAATAATCAGTAAGAAAATACGGACAGTTAATATGCTAGGATGTCATGATGGAATCCCTGTACTGGATCTCAAGGGTATGCTGCCGGAAGACAGGATATTACGTATTATTAATAAAGTAATATCAAGAGGTGGATATGTGAAAGACCTCCATGGACAGAAGAATGTCTATTATCAAGTCAACGCAGCCTATTATAGTGCATTGGGTGAGAACGACAACAGAATGCTGCTTGCCAGAGCGATTCAATTATTTATGCCGGGAAAACCACAGGTGTGGTATCTGGATCTGTTTGCAGGAAGAAATGATATAGAAGCAGTAAAAAGAGCAGGTGCTGGCGGACACAAGGAAATCAACCGTACCAATCTGACATCAGAAGATATCCGTACCGGCTTACAGAAACCAGTAGTAAGAAAACAGCTTGAATTATTAAAATTCCGCAATACTTTTCCAGCATTTTCCTTTGAAAGCAATTTTGCAATGGAGTGTGAGGAAACCCGCATCCGCATGGAATGGCACAGGAATGACAGTACAGCCGTTCTGGAAGCTGATTTAGATACGCTGGCATTTACAGTTATGGGCAGCAGGGATTCCAGGCTTGTATACAGGATGTAAAATATAACATAACGGAAAGGGCGATTCATGGTGATATGGATGGCTCTTTTTTTAATTTTCCATCAGCAGGTTATTGATTTTAGTGAAAGGAATCGTTAAACTGTTAGTGGAATCAGGATATGGAAAG
>CAVBMG010000035.1:0-30218 GCA_963596435.1 Agathobacter sp. | reverse complement strand
CATTCTATTTATTATAGCAAATTACAAAGCCTAAATAAAGGCTTTTTTGCATCAGATGTAGAGACACTTATAGTATAGACATCTGTTTTACATTTTAATCCGCTTTTGATATACTAATTAAACAGGTATGTGCAGAAATGAGGATAAGAATGGAAAATAAACAGGAATATGAGCAGTATCGTATGCTCTCTAAGGGAGCGCAGGCAGAACTGGTGGAGAAGAAATCCAGATTTATTGCCACAATACGCCCTGTATCTTCGGAAGAAGAGGCAGTTGCTTTTATTGAAGAAATGAAGAAGAAATATTATGATGCCAGACATAACTGTTCGGCTTTTGTCATCGGAAGCAAAGGAGAACTGACCAGGAGCAGTGATGATGGCGAACCAAGTGGAACTGCCGGCAGACCCATGCTGGAGGTATTGACGGGAAGTGGAATCCGAAATATTGCTGTGGTCGTGACCAGATATTTTGGTGGAGTACTGCTTGGAACCGGTGGATTAGTGCGGGCTTACTCCGGTGCTGTGAAAATGGCATTGGAACAGTGCGAGACGATCACGCGCCGGTATGGAGTGCAGATGCTGATTAAGACGGACTATAACGGAGTAGGTAAAATACAGTATCTGCTTGGAAGTAAAGATGTGGTGATACAGGATTCTGTGTATGCCGCAGATGTACAGATGACCGTTCTGGTTCCCATAGAGGAATATGACAGACTGTGTAAGGAACTCGTCGAGGCCACCAATGGCAGAGTTGGGTTGGAAGAGGTAGAGAAGCTGTATTATGATGCATGAATCAATGTATAGTGGAATAACAGAACAACTTTTGTTTGCAAATACGAAATATGAAAGAATGGATATGTCTTTCCTTGTAAAAATCTCATCGCTTGATTATGGAGAGAAACATAGAGTCATTATAGTTGGCTTCAAGAAAAAATTCGCAGAAGAAAAGCTAAATGCAACGCAGCAACTGCTGAGATCAGGTTATGGAATAATGCTCAGCACAGTCTGGAATTCACTCCTGATATGTATTCTCCCGGGAAAAATGATTTTACTGGATAAAATAAAAGAGTTATATCATTTTCTTGAAAAACAGCAGGGAGATTTGAAACTTGCGGGAAGTACTATAAAGCTGAAGCTGGAAGATAGCCATATTGGATTACAGGAGGCTATCCGTACTTATGATATGATAGATTCCATGAAGAAATGTGATGAAAATATTATGTTTTATGAGGATCTTGGGATATTTGGGCTTCTTTATGATCTGAATGAGACTACAGTCTTTGAAACATATTATAATGGGATATTTCAAAATATATGGGCATATGATGAGCATAATGAGGGGCATCTGTTTGAAACTCTGGAGTGTTATTTTAAGAATAACTGTGATAAATTGAAAACAGCAGAGGAACTTTATATACATGAAAACACATTGAGATACAGACTGCATCAGATAGAGGATGTAATGGACTGCGATTTGAAGAATGTAAATACAATAACGGATATAGTTACTGCACTGAAAGTACGGAGAATGCTCCAGATTCTTGATAAAGTATGATTGTAGATTTCTACAACGAGATAGGGATTCCTTGTTGCTGATAACATTGACTATAGTAAGTTACATGATTATAATTTCAGGTAAATAAAGCAAAGGCGCTTGATTGAAGAATTAATTCATTCGAGCGTCTTTTTGTATTTCTGTACAAAGAAGGAGAGATAATTATGAAACTTACGTATGAAGCAAGCTTAGAACATTTTTTAGACACATTTAAGAAATCAAAGGAAATGAGTGATGAGGCAGCGAAGTATATTCCTGGTTCATACAGCAGAAGAAGTTTTAATTATGGTCCTCATGCAATTTATGTTGATACGGCAAAGGGGGCATACGTATATACTGTAGATGGAAAGAAACTTCTTGATTTTAACAATAATTTTACTGTAAGTATTCTTGGTTATCAGAATGAGGCTGTTGATAAGGCAATTATTGATACCATGAAGAAAGGTTATTCCATTGGTAATCCAACAGAAGAGGAAGTTGAACTTGCCAGAATGCTTTGTGAGAGAATAGAGTCTTTTGAAAAAGTGAAATTTTTCTGCTCAGCATCAGAGGCATGTGTTGGTGCATTAAGAATTGCAAGAGGCTATACAGGTAAGACAAAGGTTGCCAAGATGGAAGGCGGCTATCATGGATTTCTGGATGATTTTTCTTTCTCGGCACACCCGGATAAGACGAAGGCAGACGAAGATCTGGAGAATATCAAGCCACAGCCTGAGTCAGCCGGAATACCTGCCAATAGAGCAGAAGATGTGATACTTCTAACACAGAATAATTTTGAAGTTGATGAGAAGCTTATTAGAAAAAACGCAGATGATCTGGCTTGCGTAGTGATGGAGCCACAGTCAGCTTCAGGTGGCATAGTCACCCTTGATGTTGATTTTGTCCGGAAAATGAGAAAACTTACACAAGAACTTGGTATCTTACTTATTTTTGACGAAACAATTATGATCAGGGCGTATAAAGGTGGATTCCAGAGTAAGTATGGAATAAAACCGGATTTGACAATATCAGGTAAAACAGTTGGTGGTGGCATTCCACTTGGTGTTGTTGGTGGTTCCGCAAAAGTTATGGATGTTGTAACAAATGATGTGGTACAGATGTCAGGTACTCATCATGGACACAGGCTTGCATGTGCTGCCGGCATTGCTACATTGAAGCAACTTGATGATGCAGCTTATGAGAGATTAAATGGCATGGCAGAGAGAATCAAAACAGAACTTAATACATGGGCTGCACAAAAGAATATTCCATTTATAGTATTTGGAGAATCTTCAGTTCTGGCATATGCATTTACCAAAGAAGTGGGCCAGACAATTCATACTCACAGAGACTACTGGACGAAGTCAGATGCACAGATGATGCAGACATATGCACTTGAAATTGCAGTAAGAGGTTTTCTGCCGGTTCATAGGGGACAGCTTGGGCTTACTCTTGCAATGAGCGAACAGGATATTACGGATTTTATTGAAACAACCAAGGACATTGTTTCAGAGATGTATGATTTAAAATAAGGAGGATAAAGATATGGAATTTGTCAGAGTTGAGGTTATAACAGCAGCTACAAAGTTAAATGGATTTAAGAAGGCAATTGCCAAACTTGGTGTTACAGGCATGACGGTAAGTCAGGTTATGGGCTGTGGTGTTCAGAAAGGTACGATGGAATATGAAGATGAGATTCATGAGGATATTGAATTGATTCCAAAGCAGATGATCATGATGGTCATGGAGAAAGATAAGTTGAAAAAGGTGCTCGATGTTATAAAGAAAGAGCTTTATACAGGACATATTGGAGATGGAAAAATATTTGTTTCTGAAATAACCAATATAATAAGAATCAGAACAGGCGAAGAGGATGAAGATGCTCTTCACTGATGGGAGGACTACTTATGGAAGAAAAGAAGAAATTAGGCTTATTCAGTGTTATAGCCACAGGAGTAGGTGTAATTGTTGCAACAAGCTGCCTTTTATCCTTAGGGCAGGGAGCTGGAACAATAGGAACCCCTTTTATCATATCTATGATTTTAGCATGTACGCTTAACTGTTTTGCAGCTTTTGCAATGGCAGAGCTTAATGCACTGATGCCAAACCTTACAGGTGGTCTGGCACAGTATACATTGGCATGTGTGGGACCTTTTATAACCATACTGATTATGGTAGGTGGATATATTTTTGGAAATACAATTGTAGCAAGCGTTGAATGTGCAATGTTTGGTAATACCATTCTGGAGATTTTTCCTAATTCTCCCATTCCTGCAGTCGTTTATTGTGTTGGAATACTTATTATTCTTATTATTGTCAATCTGAATGGAGTTGATATTTTTGCAAAAGTTCAGGATGTCGTTGCGTGGGGACTTATCGCTTCACTTGTTATTCTTGGACTGATTGGTGCACTTGGACTTGGAACCGGGAAAATAGTTGAGCAGCCTGCGGTAGTTGATGGAAGCTTTTCCAGTATAATAAATATGTGTGGTCTTGCATTTTTCCTGTTTATTGCAAGTGAATTTGTAATTCCTATTTCAAAAGATGTCAGAAATGCAAAGAGAAATGTGCCTCTTGGAATGGTTTTAAGCCTTGCAATTATCCTTGTAATGCAGTCGATTCTTGTGATTGGTTTTAAGAATTATACACCCTGGGCTGATTTAGCGGCGTCAGCATCCCCCCATATTTTATATGGTACATTATTATTAGGAAATGTAGGAAAAGTATGGATGGCTATAGTAGCTATTCTTGCAGTTGTAAGTTCTGTAAATTCCAACATTGCAGGTCTTGCACATATTGCAGCAGGTATGGCTAAAATAGGTCTTTTACCGGAGTTTTTCATGAAGCGTAATAAGAAAGGTGTTCCATACATATCTATTCTTATCATTGGTGGAGTTATGCTCATTATTAATGCAACAGGATTATCTACTACAGACGAACTTTCCTTTATGATTTTAAGTGCCAGTGTAATTTTGATGATAGCTTATATTCTTGTACAGATAGATGTTCTGATTCTGAGGAAAAGACTGCCTAAGGCGCCTAGAAACTTTAAAGTCCCATTTGGACCGGTAATTCCTGTAATAGGAATGGCTGGAACAGCCTGGATGATATGGAATATAGCCAGTGACAATGCAACAAGATTCAGGGTGTATGAATTATGCCTGATTATGTTCGCAGTACTGATCGTGTATGCAGTTCCATGGCTGAAAATGAGAAAACAGGCATTTTTTAAACCTGTTCCAGTGGAAAAAGTCATGGCAATGGAAAATGATAAGTATCAGGAATATCATAGACAAAAAAAGTTAGAACAAAAAGCTAATAGTGAAACTGGAAAATGATTATCAAGCAAAAGCATCGTCAGAAATGGCGGTGCTTTTGCTTATATATGAGAAGAAATTCTCAGCCAGGTTCCGAGATACGGGTAACACCTACATAGATAGCGGAAATCTTATACCAGGTAGGATAGTCTACAATTCCTGTCGCCGGCAGACCAAAGATTCTCTGGAAAGTCCTTACAGCTTCAGCAGTGCCACTGCCATAGATGCCATCTTCTGCAATCGTAGGAATCGCGGGATAATTCTCGGCAATACGGTTTAGCTGCTGCTGCATTTGTAATACCTTTTGACCAGAAGAACCGATAGTCAGGTCATATCCGGGCCAGGAGGAAGGAACACCTGATATATATTGTGTGGAATTGATATACATGTCATTGCCATAATAATACCGGATGATTTCAATAGGTGTATAACCCTGTTCACCCAGATAGCGGCTGCCCCATTGGGATAAACCTTCACAGGTTACGCGGTTGCCGTCACAGTAGGAAGTGAAGATAGGCTGTCGTACACCTGGACGCGAGAGAAAATTGGCAAAGATAGAGTCTACGATACGGTCAATATTAGAGTAAATATTTCTGCCGTAGATCCATTTCTGGTCATAAGCGGTGGAGGAAGTAATTGTGAAGTCGTAGCCCTGGTTGCGGTACCACTCTGTATACACCCTGTTCAGCGTAAAAGACATAATAGCCAGTGTATTGGCGTAAATGGTAGATTCAGGCCAGGTAGCATAGATTTCCGAGGATACAACGTTTTTGATGTAATCGGTATAACGTACATAATAATTTTGCGCGGTGGGGTCCTGTGGTACACCATCGTGAACAATGACATATTCAGGGATGACTACACGGCTGAGGACAATTTCGCCGGATTCATCCATAGGCTTGATCTCATCCTCTGGAATCTTGGGTGGATATTCACCATAGAGCGTATGATCTGGAATAACAATAGGTTCTTCTGGTCTGGTCTCTTCCAAAGGATTCAGCGATATGGGCTGAATGGCAGTGACATCAGCCAGAATCTCTGTACCTGAGATATAGGCATCTTCGTAGCCGGGGGCGCTGACGGCTATATTGTATTCTGCATATGGTTGGATTTCGTTGGTAGGATCCTCACTATAAGAAATGTTGGGAGCCGGGAGACTGACAGTCTGTGTCTGACCGGAATTGTCAGTGGTGAGAGTCTCGACTATAGTATCAGGATTACTTGTAAGACTTATCGTAATGGTGGCATCCTTGACAGGAATAAAGCCGAGAGCCGAGGTTACATTGATAGACAGATTACCTGAAAAAGATAAGTTTTGAGTTTGTGCAGTATAGATTGATTTGGACATAACAAACCCCTGCAGCTATTTTACAATAGTATATGCAGGAATCATCGGAAGGTTCTATATAATAAGAAAGTATTGATAATTTGGATTTACAGGTTACAGTACACCACATAGTATGCTATAATGGACAGGTCATATGAGGAAAATCGGTATCTGTACAATAACAGTCATATCGAGATTAAAAACAGAGGGTGGAGAAAGAAATGAAATCAGCAAATGAAAAAAAGATGGAAGCGTACAATCAGATGTGCGTCAGGCTGGGATTGCAGCCAAGCAGCGAATACGAGGCATTTTGCGGAGTAGTCAGTGGATATGATGTGGTAGTATCTGTACCGGATAAACGTTATCCCTGTAATTTTACAGTTGTCACTTCTGCAGAAGGAACGATGCTTTTGGATAAGGCAATGTCCAAGGAAATCGTAAAGATGCACAAGGCAATCAAAACAGCGAAGCAGACAGGAAGACAGATCCAGATAACTATGCAGTGCAGGGGTTATAAGGATGTTGTAGATGCAGTTTATGAGTCTGTAAACGGACTGGTATCTTACCTTTCATCACATGGTTTTGCTCCATGCTGTAGTAATTGTGGACAGCATAAACAGACCGCAGATTATTTAGTGGGAGCAGGCAGTGTAGTGCAGTTGTGTGCAGAGTGTGCCAATAATTACGGCAGCCGTATGGCACTTGATAATCAGCAGAATGCAATGAAAAAAGACAATGTAGTTGCAGGTGTTGTAGGTGCTTTCCTTGGATCAATCATCGGTGTATTATGTATCATTATTATCGGAGAGTTGGGATATGTAGCGGCAATATCAGGTGTGGTAATGGCTATCTGCGTATTGAAAGGCTATGAGGTGCTGGGTGGTAAGGCATCAAAGAAAGGAATCGTCATCAGTGTTATTATCATGCTGGTAATGACCTGGGTCGGTGACAGACTTGACTGGGCGATTATCATATATAGGGAACTGTCACAGTATGCTGATGTTAATATCACTATATTTGACTGTTATCGAATGATACCGGATATGCTTTCAGAAGGCTATATGGATATGTCGAATTATATATCAAATCTGGTCATGATATAAGCATTCCTGCTGCTTGGAATGATTCCAACAGTAAAAGGCTTTATCAATGATAAAAAGAATGAAAACCGAATGATCAGAATTGGTGGTGCAAACAGCACAGTAACAACAGAAACCAATTCAGAAAATATAGAATAACAAGAAGAAAAGACGTATGAAAAATGTAAGTTTTTCATACGCCTCTTTTTTATACAGTCTGATCAATTGCCGTAGCATCTGCTGCGGTATTCTTTTTTGCACTGCTGTCGTAGGTTGTGGATGTATCATCCTTTTTCTGCAGATCATTCAGAACCGAATTCGTGATTTTAGATTTTTTCTCTGTTTTATCCAAAAGCTCATCCAGTACTTTATTGGTGATCTTCGTAGAAGATTTTGAAGTACTGTCATAAGTATATTTATTTGCATGTGTTTTTTTAGTCGTTGTTTTATCTGTAGAAGTTGAATCCTTGGAAGTGTCCGTTTTGCTGGAAGTATCTGTCTTGGAATCAGAATTCTTGACTGAAGAATAATAAGAATCCATCAGTTTGTGATAAGTTCCTTTTTTAATCAGGGAAGCATCTCCAAGAGAACTGTAGAGACTGCCAAAAGCAGACGTAGGGTTTCCCAGAGAAGTATTAAAAAAACTGTTAATGGAAGAAGATGTCCATGAGATATTTGCCATATATATCACTCCTTTTCTAATAAGGCTATCGGCATAAGGAGGCAAAAAGTTAATAGAAAAAAACACATTTTTTTCACATTTTGAACAATTTTTAATAACAAATTTTTCCTATTATAAAAAAAGATATTTCAGTAAAATGGAGGAGGAAGCATGGAGAACACATCAGACAATCAGGAGAAAGAGAAAAAAACACGTGTCGGCAGGAAGAGGCTTGTAGTCACTGTCATAGGAGTAGGTGCGGTACTTGTGGCAGCAGGAGTGGCAGGTACGATGTATTACAGACAGGACCAGAGTAGCACAACACAGGAAAATGGCGGCTTGTGGGGACATCAGAACGGGAAAAATATGAATGAAAATCTGGTAACGGCATCAGGTACGACTTCCATTGGCGTGGATGCAGTGACTTTTGCAATTGATTTTCTGGAGGACACCAGTCTGTATGTGGAAGAAGTCTATGTTTCCTCAGGGGATGAAGTGGAGGCTGGAACTCCGTATCTGAAATTCACAGATGACAGTATAGAAGAAGCCAGAAGTGAATTAGAGACTACGGCTAAAGAGGCAGAAATTTCATATCGAAGCGGTGTAATTACTACCCAGGAGAGCAAAATTGAAGCCAAGTATACATATCAGCAGGCTCTGCTGGATGCACAACAGGCACAGCAGGTATATGAAGATGCGCTGGCAGCGGCACAGGCAACACTGGATGCCGCAGAAGAGGCTTATACCGAGGCACAGGATGACTATAATGAATACCTGTATAAGGTAGAAAACAACACTTTTTATGAAGATTACGAAGTAGAAGAGAAGAAAACAGCTTATGAAGAAGCATATGATCTCTATGTGAACAGAGTGGCTTATTGGGAACTTACAGAAGATGAGCTGGATAGTCTGGATTCTTCTTCAAGTTCTATGACCGGCAGCAGTACGACAACTACCAGCACAAGTACAACTGCCTCTGATAGTTCTGCGACCACATCAGGGGGACAGGGGGATGCATCAGCAGCTGGCGGCATGATGGGTGGTGGCTCAAGCGCAGCCTCACAGGAAGAACAGGCAGCAAAGGCAGACAGACAATGGATATTAAAGACAGTAGCACTTCTGGAAGAACGGATGGATGAGGCGGAAGATGAATATGAGCAGGCAAAGGAAGACTATGAAGATGAAATAGATGGTGCAGAGCTGAAATTGCAGAAATTACTGAATACCTATGAGTCCAAACGGGAGGCATATGAAGCAGCACAGATTGCTTATCAGAAAGAAATTCTAAGTGCCAAGACGACATATGAGACTACTCTTGCAAAAGGACAGACGGCACAGAATGATTATGATACACAATTAACGAGTCTGTCTGAATCTTTGGAGAAGCTGGCAGATGCAAAACAGGAAGCAGAAGAGAATCTTGCATTATTTGAATCTTTAATAGGAGATGGATATCTGTATACACAGGAGGCAGGAACAATTCTTATGTCCAGAGCAGAAGAAGGAGAGACACTGGCTGGTGGAGATATTGTCTTTGCATACAGCAATCCAGAGAAAATTACAGTTTCTGTTGCAGTATCACAGGATTCCATTGCACAGTTAAGCGTTGGAGAAAGTGCAATGGTCATGATCTCTGACTATGGCAATTATAGTGGCGTGATAGAATCTATTAATCCGGTATCCTCTTCTGACAGCAGAACGTCGGTTACCTATACGGTAGAAGTTGCACTGGATGGAGATGTAAGTGGTCTGAGCGCTAATCTGACAGCTACAGTAATATTTGGCATGGATGCAGATAATGTACAGAATGAGGAGGCACAGCAGCCTCAGACAGAGATGGAAGAAGATGCACAGACACAAACAGAAGAAAATACACAGCAGGGAGGAAGCGGCAATGAGTAATAAAAAGATGAGTAAAAAGAAGAAGCTTCACATTCTGCTGTGGATTGCAGCAGTACTGGTAATTGCAGGAGCAGCAGGCTATACACTTTTTATCAAACCGATGATGGAACAGGAAGAAATCGTATACAGGGAAAACACAGCACAATATGGCATCCTTCAGAATGGTGTGACAGAGAGTGGTACAGTAGAATTTGGTGTGACTTCCCAGGTGTATGATCTGGATCTGTCCATAGATGATGACGATGACGACGATGATGATGATGACGAAGAGGAAGATTACCTGAAAGTAGAAGAAGTATATGTGGCTGTCGGACAGCGTATTTCGGAAGGTGATCCTGTGTATAAATTCACACAGAGCAGTATTGACAAGGTAAGAAAGACTCTGACTTATGCAAAGACGGAAGCGCAGATTGCACTGAATGAAGCCCAGACCCAGTATGATGTGGGCGTGCTGACTGCGGGATTGTCCTATGATGAGACAATGCTTGCTTCTTCTCTGGCAGAACAATCCTATAACAATACGATAGCGCAGTTGTCCAATGATCTGGCAGCGAAGACTCTGGAGATAGAGCAGCTTCTGGCTGATATTTATGATATTCAGTGTTCATTGGTAGATGATGATTACAGAGATCAGAGAGACGATTTGAAAGAAGCTTATGAGGATGCCATAGAAGATGTGGAGGATGCCAGCGAGGAGTATGTGACCAATCGTGTCACAGCAGCACAGGCTTTTCGCGCAGCCAGAGAATCCTATGAGAACTTCCTGGAGCAGTTCGATGAATCTAACGAGGAAATACAGGACAAGATTGATCAGGTCTATGAGATACAGGAAGAGATATTGTATACACAACAGCTTATGCAGAAGGATATTCTGGAAGCAAGTCAGACGTATGAGAGTGATACGTTAAGCGGAAGTATAGCGCAGAACACTTATGACAGCAGTCTTACAGGATATGAGAGCAGTCTGAAAAAGGCAAAAGAGGAACTGGAGGATGCGTCCCAGCTTCTGTCTGATTTTGAAGAATTCATAGGGGATGGCACTATTTACGCACAGGAAAGTGGACTGATAACAGAGGTTGGCTTTTCCGAGGATGAATATCTGGAAACGGCTGGTGTATTGATCTCTTATGCAACAAGCGATGCCATGACAGTATCGGTCGATGTATCAGAAGAAGATGTTGTGACCATGAAAGTAGGTGACAGCGTAACGCTTGCCTTTACAGCTTACCCAGATGAGACCTATGAAGGAATCATTCAGTCAATTACAACAACAGCAACCAGTAGAGGTACGGCGACAGTCAGCTATCCGGTGGTGATTTCCATTCAGGGTGATACTTCAAAGCTGTATGAGGGCATGACAGCAGATGTGACTTTCATTACAGAATCTACGGATACAGAGGTCATATATGTTCCAAGAAAAGCCATCGTGGAAGAGAATGGCAAGTACTATATATATAAGAAAGAACAGGACGGATACGCATTAAGTCTCATAGAGACAGGATTTACTGACGGAGAAAATGTGGAGATTACCAGTGGACTGGATAAGGATGAGACATATTATATCGCAGGTGTTGCACTGAAGGAGGATAGCAATGGAGAAGAATAAGAAAATCTGGATAGGAGCCGGCTGCTCGATTGCGGTACTTGGGATAGCTGTTACTACAGGCGTGCTGATCTGGAAGAATGGTCAGACAAGTGAAGTCACATATCGTGAAACTACAGTAGAATACGGAGATCTGACAGTTGGTATCACAGAAGATTCCACAGTGAACATTGGTACAGTATCTCAGACTTTTGACCTGGATATCAGTGCATTGGTAAGCAGTGATTCTTCCTCTTCATCCAGTACAAGTCAGAATGATTCCATGGGTGGAATGGGCATGCAGATGTTTTCTTTTGGTGGAGATACCTATACATCACAATCTCAGGAGATGGTAATTGATTCTGTACACATTACAGTAGGACAGGAGATACAGGAAGGAGATGTGTTGTATACACTGACTGAGGACAGCGTAGAAGAAATCAGAGCGCAGCTGGAGGAAGACGTTGAGGATACTCTGGCAGATTATCAGGCATTGACAGTAGAACAGCAGCAATCCTATCTGACTGCAAAACAGGGTTATGACACATATGTCACAAATGGAAGTCTTGCAGAACTTACCTATAATAAAGAACTACAGGATCTTCAGGATAAAGTGGATGAGGCAGCAGATACTTTGGAAGAGAAGCAGAATCAGGTCAATGAGAACCTGGAAAAGCTTGTAGAATTACAGGAGGAACTTGCTTCTGCCAAGAAGGATCTGAAGGATGCAGAGGCTGCTGTATCTGAGAATCATGATAACCGTTACAATGATCCTTATTATTATACAGTTTATCTTAACACGCGGGACATGGCACAGACAATCGTTGATGAGATAGAGGATGATATTGAGTCTCTGACAGATGAAAATGAGACATTGCTGACCGAAATAGGTGAAGCGACCAGAAGCTGGAATGAAGCATGCAGGAATCTGGAATCAGAGAAACTGACAGCGCAGCAGACACTGGAGACAGACCAGTACTATGCTTCTGTTTCTTCTGAATGGTACAGTATACAGACTACGAGTCTTGATAACGAGAAGCAGAGCGCATATGCAAGTTATGAATCAGCAGTGAAGAAACTGGATGAATTCAACAGTTATATCGTTGGAAATGACGTTATAGCTGAGTATAGTGGAGTGGTTACAGAAGTTCCGCTGGAAGAAGGAGATGGAGTGACCAGAAATACAAGTCTGGTGACTTTATATGATGCATCTGACGTCACAATGGAGATTACGGTAAGTGAAGATGATTATAAGGCAATTGACCAGGATGGGGAAGTCAATATTTCTTATACAGCTTATCCTGATGTGACGTATAGCGGTGTGATCAGTGAAGTATCGGATGCAGAGTATGACAGTGATTCAGGAGAAGTATATTATACGATTACTGTTACCGTGCAGGGTGATGTATCCGGGTTGTATGAGGGCATGACAGGTGATGTGACCTGCGTTACAAAAGAGACGAAGGAAGTTACCTATGTATCTAACAGGGCAATCTTTAGAGATGGCACAAGATCCTATGTCAAAGTCCGGGATGAAAATGGCAACATTGTAGAAAAAGACGTTACAACAGGTTTCTCTGATGGCGTTAATGTAGAAATTACAGAAGGACTGTCACAGGGTGATACCGTTCTGATTGAAAGTAAGGTGAGTGAATCATGAGAATATCAGAATTATTAAGACTTGTATGGATGAACCTCTCACAGAATAAATTCAAGGTCATTCTGACAGCAGTAGGTATTATTGTAGGTTCTGCTACGATCATGATGGTACTTGCAATCGGTACAGGCGGTAAGCTGGAAGTAGCAGAACAGTTCAAAAACTTAAATGCAGGAGCAATTGACATTTCTTACGAATCCAATGCAACGGAGTTTGGGTCATCAGGTGGTGGCTTTGGTGGAGGTCCTGGCGGTGGAGGAATGCCCAGTGGAGGCAGCATGCCGTCAGGCGGCGGTATGCCGAGTTTTAGCGGTGGAGGAATGCCCGGTGGCATGAGTTTTGGTGATGATGATCGTATGAATCAGGAAAATATCACACTCAGCACAGATGATATGGAAGATCTGCTCGTATTTGTACCAGGCATTGCCGATGCTACGATTTCTTATACTACTACGGTAGATGTGGAAGGTGGAGATCTGGATTCTTCCAGCTCCTATACCATAGCCGGAGTAAAGTATAATTATGCTGAAATGAGTAACATGACCATGCTGGTTGGGGATTTTCTCACAGAGGAAAACGACGAAAATAAGGAAAAGTACTGCGTGCTTGGTTACACCGCAGCAAAAGAAATCTTTGGAAGTGCGAGTGAAGCCTATGAAAGTGTACTTTACATAGATGACAGACCTTATGTGGTAAGTGGTGTACTGGATGAAATGGGCAGTGTATCTTCGGGAATCAGCCCGGATACAGCTGTATTCATACCCTATGAAACTGGAATCAAGTATATTACAGGAGACAATGTGAGTCCTACAATCACAGTGATCGCAGAGGATGTTAATAATGTAGACAACGTGATTACAAATATTGAAACAGTACTGGCGGACAGCTATGCCAATGCAGAATTTACCATATCTGATGCCGGCACGAAAATGGAAGCTGCTTCCAAGTCCAATGAAACATTACAGATGTTATTAATTGCTATGGCAATCATTGTTTTTATCGTAGGTGGTATTGGAATTATGAATGTCCTTTTCGTATCAGTAAAAGAGCGAACCAATGAAATTGGTATTTTAAAGGCACTTGGCTGTTCCAAGCGAGATATTTTGCTGGAATTTCTAATGGAAGCGTGCTTCATGAGTCTGATAGGCGCGATACTTGGCGTGTTATTGGCACTTGGCATCACACCTGTTGTAGAGAGCCTGTCAGTACGTGTGGAACTGTCCGTATCAGGAGCTGTGCTTTCACTGGCATTTGGTGTGATTACAGGTACGATATTTGGCTTCTATCCGGCGTATAAAGCATCTACACTGATACCGGTTGTTGCCTTGAATCAGGAGTAGAGGAAGGAGAAGGTTATGTATCGGAAAAAGAAGAAAAAGGCATGGATATGGATATTGATAGGGGTAATCGTGATTCTGGTGGCAGGTGGTTTGGTCTACTATAAGGAAGTGGTAATGGCTGCTGAGACTTCTGAGGAAGAGGAAATTGTACTGGAAGAGAATCAGGAATGGAAGTATTTTAAGATTACACAGATTCTGGGCAATGAGATGACGGCAACTGTAGTGCAGGAGGATGGTGAAGAAACAACAGAATCAGGCACTTGGATGATTCCTGTGGGAACAGAAGTGGTAACGAAATTGGGAACAACTACGACATTTGCCAGGCTGGCGAGTGGAGATACGATTAAAGTATTGATGCAGAATGAGGATGATGGAACGCAGGATATTCTAAAGATTTGGATTGTAGATTTAACACAGACCTCCAATGGAGCACCGGGAGAGGGCGGTGAAATGCCTGATATGGGAGAGATGTCAACAGCAGATGGAGCAATGCCTGATATGGGAACAGATGGCAACATGCCGTCAGGCAGTGGTTCTATGCCAGATATGAATAGTGCAGGTGGTGGTATGCCGGGAGGTGATAATTAATGGCTAAGACAATAGAGATTAAACATGTAAATAAAGGTTATATGTTAGGTGAAGAGAAGGTTCCTGTTCTTCGGGATATTAATTTTGAAGTAGAAGAAGGTGAATTTGTCGCGATCCTTGGACCATCCGGTTCTGGTAAGACCACGCTGATGAACATTATCGGGTGTATGGATATACTGGATTCTGGTGAATATTATCTTCATGGCAGAGCCATTCATGAGATGGAAGAAAAAGACTTAACAGAGGTGCGAAATAAAGAAATCGGATTTATTTTTCAGAACTATCAGTTAATTTCCACTTATAATGTCATGCAAAATATCATTATGCCATTGCTGATCCGTGGTATGGGACACCGGGAAGCCAGTGAAAAATGCCAGGATATCGTGAAATTACTGGGAATCGATCATAGACTAGACCATAGACCCAATGAGCTGTCTGGTGGACAGAAGCAGAGAGTGTCTATTGCCAGAGCATTGGCATCTGAACCGGCTATCCTTCTGGCAGATGAACCCACAGGTGCGCTGGATCGAGCCAGTGGTCAGGAAGTATTGAAGCTGTTCAGACAATTGAATGAAATGGGCAATACCATCGTTATGATCACCCACGACCTTAACGTTGCGAAAGCAGCACAAAGAATTGTTAAAATCGTAGATGGACAGTTGTCACCATATGAAGAATAAAGAAACGGCTGTTGCCACCACAATCGGATGGCAACAGCCGTTTTCATATATTACATTATTTCTTAAAGCCAGCTCTCTTTCTAAGAGTAGGATCAAGGATCTTCTTACGGATACGAAGGCTGGTAGGAGTAACTTCAAGAAGCTCATCTGTTTCGATGAAGTCAAGTGCCTGTTCCAGACTTAAAATTTTAGGTGGTGTCAGTCTTAATGCTTCATCGGCACTGGAAGAACGGGTATTAGTAAGCTGTTTCTTCTTACATACGTTGATTTCAATATCTTCACCCTTACCGTTCTGACCAACGACCATACCGGAGTAAACCTTTTCACCAGGTCCGATGAAGAGAGTACCACGTTCCTGTGCATTGAACAGACCATAAGTAATTGCCTCGCCTGCTTCAAATGCAATCAGGGAACCCTGCTTACGATACTGGATTTCTCCCTTGTAAGGTCCATAACCATCGAAGATTGTGTTAAGGATACCATTACCCTTGGTATCTGTCATGAAATCTCCACGATAACCAATCAGTCCACGGGAAGGAATAGAGAACTCAAGTCTTGCATAGCCGCCGCTTGCCTTACCCATGTTGCGAAGTTCGCCCTTTCTCTGGCTGAGCTTTTCAATGATAGCGCCGGAGAATTCTTCAGGAACATCAATATAAGCAAGTTCCATAGGCTCTAACTTCTTGCCGTTTTCATCCGTCTTATACAGAACTTCTGCCTTGCTGACAGCAAATTCATAGCCTTCACGTCTCATATTTTCAATCAATACAGATAAATGAAGCTCACCACGACCGGATACCTTGAAAGCATCTGCACTGTCTGTTTCTTCAACACGAAGTGATACATCTGTGTTCAGCTCACGGAACAGTCTGTCACGTAAATGACGGCTGGTTACGAACTTGCCTTCCTGACCTGCAAGAGGGGAGTCATTTACGATGAACTGCATGGCAATTGTAGGCTCACTGATCTTCTGGAAAGGAATAGGAACGACATTTTCAGGGGAGCAGAGTGTATCACCAATATGGATATCTGCGATACCGGATACAGCAACGATAGCACCAATGCCTGCTTCTTTTACTTCTACTTTATTTAAACCATCAAATTCATACAACTTGCTGACTTTAACTTTCTTCTGTTTGTCAGGGTCATGATGGTTACAGATCACAACGTCCTGATTAACCTTGATAGTACCGTTTTCTACCTTACCGATACCGATACGGCCTACATATTCATTGTAATCAATTGTACTGATGAGCATCTGTGTGCCTGCTTCAGGATCGCCTTCAGGAGCAGGAATATAATCCAGAATTGTCTCAAACAGCGGAGTCATGTCTGTACCAAGCTCGTCCTCATCGAGGGAAGCGATACCAGCCTTGGCAGAAGCAAATACGAAAGGACAGTCAAGCTGTGAATCGTCAGCATCCAGTTCAAGGAATAATTCCAATACTTCATCAACAACTTCCTTGGCTCTTGCCTCAGGACGGTCGATCTTATTGATACATACAATAACAGGAAGCTTTAATTCCAGGGCTTTTCTCAGAACGAACTTAGTCTGAGGCATAGCACCTTCGAAAGCATCTACAACAAGGATAACGCCGTTTACCATCTTTAATACACGTTCAACCTCGCCACCAAAGTCAGCATGACCTGGGGTGTCGATGATATTGATTTTGGTGCCTTTGTACATAACGGCTGTATTTTTGGATAAAATTGTGATTCCACGTTCACGCTCGATGTCATTGGAGTCCATGACGCGTTCTGCAACTTCCTGATTCTCACGGAACACACCGCTCTGCTTGAGCAATTCATCTACGAGAGTCGTTTTACCGTGGTCTACATGGGCAATAATGGCTACGTTTCTGACATCTTCTCTTTTCTGTTTCATAAAGTATTCTCCATTCTAATAGTGCAAAATTGAATTTTCACAATACGTTCTAAATTACTATAGCATCTTAAAGGATTTTTTGATATAACATATAGTATATGTTCAAACTGTATCAGTATAGCACCGGATTTATGATTTTGCAACTTTTCTGTCGAAGTGCGCGAGTCCTAAAATGTAGAAAAAAAAGAGAATATTGAGAGATTTGTTGTCAAGTTGGACAGTACCCCGAAATAGCACGAATTGTTTTTCGGAAAAAATCATAAATTCAGGAATAAGTTACATACAGAGGAATATAAATGGTAATACATACCAGAAAAAATTCTTAATGGATAAGAAGGGAGAACATAGTAATGACAGATAAGGTAATTGAAAACAATCAGGTAACGGTGATGGGAGAGATCGTTAGCGACTTTACATTCAGCCATGAGATTTTTGGTGAGGGATTCTATATGGTAGACACCAGAATCGCACGACTTTCAGATTCTACGGATATCATACCGGTTATGGTATCAGAGAGACTGATTGATGTAACTGCTGATTATAAGGGAAGTCTGGTTATCATTAACGGTCAGTTCCGCTCTTATAACAGACATGAGGAAAAGAAGAACAAACTGGTTCTTTCCGTATTTGCAAGAGAGATTGAATTTGTAGATGAGATCAGCGAGAATGCAAGAACCAATCAGATTTTCCTGGACGGATATATCTGCAAGGAGCCGGTATATCGTAAGACACCACTTGGCAGAGAGATTGCAGATCTTCTGCTGGCAGTCAACCGTCCATATGGCAAGTCCGATTATATCCCATGTATCTGCTGGGGAAGAAATGCCAGATATGCTGCTAATTTCCAGGTAGGAGAGAGATGCCTGGTATGGGGACGTATCCAGTCGAGAGAGTATATGAAGCGTATTTCTGATGAGAATATGGAGAAGAGAGTGGCGTATGAAGTATCTGTAAGCAAACTGGAATTGCCACAGGAGGAAGAAGAGTAGAACCTGACTGGAAATAAATTTAGATTGTCAAAACTAATTCACTGTGTTATCATACATGCATACATTCACAAGTAAAGATATGAGGATATATATATGGAAGAAGGATTAGTTCAGATATATAGTGGAGAAGGTCATGGCAAATCTGCAGCAGCGATTGGGAGAGCGCTACAGGCAGCCTGCAATGGTGAAAATGTGGTCATTATCCGTTTCCTGAAGGGAATGCAGAATGACGATTTCCTGAAACGTCTGGAGCCGGAGATCAAGATATTCCGTTTTGAGAAGAGCGAAGAAGAATTTTCCCAGCTTTCCGCAGAAAGACAGCAGGAAGAGATTCATAATATTAAGAATGGTCTTAATTTTGCCAAAAAAGTACTGACGACAGGAGAATGCAGTCTGCTGATTCTGGATGAAGTACTTGGATTAATAGATAATGGAATCATTTCAGTAGAGGATCTTCAGCGTATTGTAGAAGCCAAGGCTGATGATGTAGGAATCATTATGACTGGTATACATCTGGAAGATAAGGTATGTGAGCTTGCAGATGAGATATCCAAGATCGAAGCAGTGAATTATAAGATATTTCGCGGAAATACCATGCAATCCTGACAGAAGGGTTGACAGGGTATGTAGCGGGGTGTATAGTTAAATAACAGTTACATCGATATGTGAAAAGAGATAGAGGTTGCGTTTTTCATCAGTACTTTCTAGGAGACGACAGGCGTCTGGGAACAGAGAGGAAAGGGGAATACGCCGAAAGGGGAGGCTTCCTGAGAGCGTCTTGCTTGGGCATACAGTGAAGAACTGTATGACTGTCATCGACAGATGGGGAGCTATCATTTATTCGTAAGAACAACGAAGCCGACCATTTGTGTGGTCGGCTTTATCTATTTTAGATTCCACACGATTTGCAGATACAATAAGCAGTATCTGTGTATTCCTTCACATCTGATTTATAATAGTATAAGGTGTAGCAGTCATTTTGAACAGCTATAAGAAAGGTATGGTGAATTACATGGCAATTTTTACAGGAGCAGGCGTAGCAATCGTTACACCAATGAAACCGAATGGAGAAGTTAATTACGAGGCATTTGCCAGACATATTGAATTTCAGATCGAGAATCATACAGATGCTATCATTGTATGTGGAACAACAGGCGAAGCATCCACTCTGACACATGAGGAGCATCTGGATTGTATTCGTTTCTGCGTAAAGCAGGTAGCTGGCAGAATCCCCGTAATCGCGGGCACAGGTTCCAACTGTACAGAGACAGCAATCTATCTGTCACAGGAAGCTGAGAAGGCAGGCGTAGACGGACTTCTTCTGGTTACTCCCTATTATAATAAAGCAACACAGAATGGTCTCAAGGAGCATTTCACAATGATAGCCAACTCTGTGAAAGTACCTGTCATTCTCTACAATATCCCTGGCAGAACAGGCGTGAATATGCTGCCTGAGACAATCGTATCCCTGTGCGAGGAAGTACCTAATATCGTAGGTGTAAAGGATGCAACAGGCAATCTTGGTCAGTTCGTGAAGCTGATGACTCTGGCTAAGGGCAAGGTAGATGTATACTCAGGTAATGATGACCAGATCGTACCTCTTCTGTCCATGGGTGCAAAAGGCGTTATTTCCGTATTATCCAACATTGCACCACAGCAGACACATGATATCTGTGCGAAGTTCTTTGAGGGTAAAGTAGCTGAGAGTGCACAGATGCAGATGGATGCGTTAGAACTCATTAATTCCCTGTTCTGTGAGGTCAATCCTATCCCTGTGAAGAAGGCTTTGAATCTGATGGGCAGAGAAGCAGGTGTTCTGAGAAGACCTCTGACAGAGATGGAAGATGCAAATGCCGCAAGACTTGAGAAGGCAATGAAAGAGTACGGACTTTTATAAGAGACAGCAGGAGGAATAGAAATGGTTAAAGTCATTATGCACGGCTGCAATGGTAAAATGGGTCAGGTTATCACCGGCATTATTGCAGAAGATAAAGATGTAGAGATTGTTGCAGGAGTAGATACATCCAATCATATACAGAATACATATCCGGTATTTGGCAATATAGCAGATTGCAACGTGGAAGCAGATGTTGTAATTGATTTCTGTGCAGCACCGGCAGTAGACGGATTATTAAAATATTGTGTAGAGAAGCAGGTTCCATGCGTATTATGTACCACTGGATTAAGTGAAGCGCAGCTGGCAGCAGTAGAAGAGGCTTCTAAAAAGGTTGCAATTCTTCGTTCAGCCAATATGTCTTTAGGTGTGAATATGCTGTTAAAGATTTTAAAGGAAGCAGCAGGAATCCTTGCACCGGCAGGATTTGATATTGAGATCGTAGAGAAGCATCATAATCTGAAGGTAGATGCTCCCAGCGGAACAGCACTTGCTCTGGCAGATTCTATCAATGAAGAATTGGGCAATCAATACGAGTATGTATATGACAGAAGTCAGGTGAGACAGAAGAGATCTGAGAAAGAAATCGGTATTTCTTCTGTAAGAGGTGGCACGATTGTAGGAGACCATGATGTAATCTTTGCAGGAATGGATGAAGTAGTGACCTTCTCACATAGGGCATATTCCAAGGCTGTATTTGGAAAAGGCGCTGTTCAGGCTGCTAAATTCCTTGCAGGAAAGCCGGCTGGAAAATATGAAATGAGCGATGTCATTGATGCGGAAATGGCATAAATATAATAAGGGCGCGTACAATATCTGTATGCGCCCTGTTTGTAATCATACGTCCAGGCTCTGATAAGCTGGATTGTATGAAATTATGGGTTGGTTGTGGTATTGTTGTTGTCGTTGCCTGTGATATCTTTTACGGCACCGCCAACCACATCGCCCGCGCCCTCTACGACATCACCAGCAACGTCACCCACGTCTTCAACAGCATTACCAACTGTATTACCGGCATCTTCAATAATATTGTCCCCATTATTCATGGTATCATTATTATTGGTTACATTGTCGTTCATGCCGTTGTCATTGGCAGTATTATTATCCATGGCGCCATTATTAGTGGTATTGTTGTTGTTCATGTCATTTTCTGTGGCTGTGTTGCCTGCCTCATCAGAAGCATTGTTATTTCTGGTATTTCCACCGCAGGCAGTCAGTCCCAGCATTGTGACAAGGCACAGCGTTGATAGAATTACTTTTCCTTTTAACATAGTGACCTCCGCTATACGAAATAAGTGCATGAATTTACACTCCTTATTAATATGGAGAGTTTTTGAAAAAATATACTGAAATCTTTAGAAAGGAACAGTTGCAAACGGGCATCTGAGAAAAAATGGAATTTCGACCTTGTATAGACATTCATAATGGACAAGTGAAACAGATTGTAGGCGGATCTCTTAAAGACCGCAACGATGAGGCAAAGGAGAATTTTGTTGCCAAGAAAGGGGCAGATTATTATGCCGAATTGTATGCAGCACATCATATAAAAGGTGGGCATATTATACTGCTGAATCCTGCATCCAGCGAATATTATGAAGCTACCAGAAAGCAGGCATTGCGGGCACTGGAGGCATATCCGCAGGGATTGCAGATCGGGGGCGGCATTCATGCGGAAAATGCCAGTGAATATCTTGATGCCGGCGCGTCCCATGTGATTGTCACTTCTTATGTATTTAAGGATGGCAGGATCAACATGGACAATCTGGAGAAGATATATCGGGAAGTAGGCAAAGAACATCTGGTATTGGATTTAAGCTGCCGCAAAAGGGATGATAAGTATTATATTGTTACGGATCGCTGGCAGAAATATACAGATGAAGTTGTAGATGAGAAGATATTGAATCTGATGATGTCATATTGTGATGAATTTCTGATTCATGCAGTGGATGTGGAAGGAAAAGCCCAGGGAATTGAGACACAGCTTGTATCACAGCTGGGTGAGTGGGGACAAATGCCCATTACCTATGCAGGCGGTGTACATTCTTATGAAGATATTGATCTTTTGAAGAAACTGGGAAAAGACAGGATTCATGTAACAATTGGCAGTGCACTGGATATCTTTGGAGGTTCCTTGTCTTTTGAAGAAGTTATTAAAAAAACAGCCGGTAAGTAATCATACTGACCGGCTGTTTCTATATGCGCCATATGCGCATTCCCCTCATAGTACATCTTAATCCCGTAAAACAATAGCTGACTTGTCTATAACATAAATAGAAAGGCACATCGAAACTAGATTAAATGGCTACAGGTTCGACTTATAATTTAGTTACGTTAACTGCCTGAGGTCCCTTAGCACCGTTAACAACTTCAAATTCTACACTTGCACCCTCATCTAAGGACTTGAAACCGTCCATTAAGAGTCCAGAATAATGTACGAATACGTCGTTGCCTGCTTCGTCAGAGATAAAGCCGTAACCCTTCTGGTTATTGAACCACTTTACTGTACCTTTGTTCATTAAATGATACCTCCAAAATATATTAAATATTGTGTCTCCCACAACACATTCAGAATAGCATAGATAATCAGAAAAGTAAAGATATTATGTACACTTATTCTGAATTTTTAAGAAAAGATTGTGTAAATGTTACAATATGTGTTATTATGATTAATAATCAGGGATTTGAACGCAGAATCGTCTCTGTAATATAAGATAATCCATAAAGGAATGGGGTGTATATCTTTGGAAAAATGGAAGGAATTGCAGGAAAAATACGGGAAACCACTCATGGGTGCAGCAATAGGAATTGTAGTGGTAATACTCGTAATTCTGATTTACTGCCATTATTTATCAGGACATTTGGTTGAGGCAAACAAGAATGTGAACGAGTTAAGACAGCAGGTCGAGACATTAACACAGGAAAATGATGCATTAAAGCTTGAAAACGAGGAATTGAATGAGAAAGTCAGTATCCTCAGCGATACAGTGAACAGTAAGGTAAAAGAAGAAGAGGAACGTGAGGCAGAGATAGCACAGGCATACGTGCCTACCGGATTTCCACTGAAGGGCACAGCGACCTATAAGGAAGAAGAGACAACACTGGATGGACAGCCGATAGCTATTTTTGAGGCTGCATCGGGGACAGCAGTTATTGCAACTGCCCAGGGAACCGTATCTTCTATCGCAGGTAATGCAGAATCAGGATATATTGTTATGGTGGATCATGGAAATGGTTACTATTCAGTATACCGCAATGGAGCCAAGCCGGAAGTGAAGGAAGGCGATGAAGTGACGACTTCGACAGAATTGTTTACAATTGATGCCGGTCATGAACAGCTGGGATATCAGATTATAGAGAATGATGCTTATATTGATCCTCTGAGTCTGATGGAGATATATGGATAAGATGAGAAAAGGCAGCGCCTGATGCGCTGCCTTATTTGTCGGATTCTTCATTCTGCTGTTTGTCAGCAAGTCTTTCAAAGATTAATTCATAGCCGTCGCTGCCATAATTCAGGGAGCGGTTTACACGGCTGATCGTTGCTGTAGAAGCACCGGTCTGTTCTGCAATCTCCAGATAGGTCTTGTGTTCACGAAGCATGGTCGCTACTTCAAAACGCTGGGAGAGTGAGAGTAATTCGTTTACTGTACACAGATCTTCAAAAAAATTGTAGCACTCATCTTTGTCTTTCAGGCAGAGGATGGCATCTAACAGATGGTCTACCGCTGCTGTCTTGATTTTCTTATTCATAATGTCTAATCCCTTTCACAATATAAAAATATTGGAATCATTTAAACTTTGTTACTGTAAAGTTTTACAGCTATAAATATTCTAGCACATATCATCTGAAAAGTAAATGATGTTTATGGTTATTTAATAGCCCTTGGGTGGACGAGGGGATGGGACGCTCGCCTTGGGGGAATGGCAGGGAGGGTGCTGATGTTTGGTCGAAACCACGCTCCCGCTCCGCTGCTCGATGTAGCGGACGCATAAGGTTGCATGGGCTTATCAGCCCCTGCGACCTAAGCGCCGACACTCGCAGAGGGGTTTCTCTCCAAACATCAGTACCCTCCCTGTGCGTTACGGGGGGAGAGGCGAGCTGACGCCGCCAGTTAATTTGTAGTGCATAGGAATTGCGATAGATAATGGGTAAATTTATTGTTCTTGGATGGATGTAAAAAGGTGATTAAGTATATGGGGTTAAAATAGTATTATTTGATTTGAGTAAATAGAGAAAGGGAAAGATTCTGGAGATAATTTCATAAGTGTGATTTGGGACGGAGTATGGTATGATGAGTATTATACTGTGAGTAATTTGAAAATAGAGTGAGGGCAATTATGAAGAGAAAATTTTGGATAGTTCTTATGATGGCAGTAAGTGTATTGGCTGGGTGTGGAAATGTTGAGGGGACAATGGTGGAGGAGAGAGCATCAGGGGAACGACAGAGTGTAGTGGATGAAGCGACAGAGGGTGTGGCAACTGAGGAAGAGAGTAGTGAGGGGCTGGAAGCGGAAGGAGAAGAGAATGTTTATAGGTATACTCTGGATGAAAGCAGTGAGGGATTAGAGATTCAGTTTGACGAGAGTGCACAGAGGTATGAGATTGTGGATGGGGAAGAGGTGACGGCTTTTCAGTTGGAGAACCAGGTAGAACCGACTTCTGCCACAAAGATAGATATAGATGGAGATGGGGAAGAAGAGTATGTGATTACAGCCTGTGCAGGGCGGGGAACGGGGATATATGTAGCAGATCTGATGGTGATAAAGAAGGGTAGGGAAGAACCTATAGCATATTTATCCAATGAAGAAATTACAGAGCAGCTGGAAGCACGGACGAAGTTGGTATACGATGATGAATTCCAGATGGTAACGCTCTATTGTGATGCTGAATCTGAACCCCAGGCAGTATTAGATCTGGAGAAATTTCTCGAAGAGATGAATGCAGGCTATGATACAATGTCTTTAGGAAATATTATCAGGATAGAGAACAGGGATAACAGATATTGGGTAACAGCGGATTATGCTGTATATCTCCAGGGGATGTTCACACCACAATATGACTGTACCATACATCTGACGGCGTCTTTGACTTATCAACAGGAGAATCATTCCTTTTCAATGGGGGATATTGCTGCGAGAGCTGTCGATTATACGCAGAATGAGGAAGCAAGTGTTGGAGAGGTCATTACGGAGTTCTATGCTGATGTAACACATGATGGTATTGAGGACGGGATTGTCATTTCCGTTCCAGAAGGCATTACGTGGGATGAAGTATTATCAGGAGTTGAATCAGGAGAATTATCTGTATATGTCGGATATACAAATGTAGCTGGTAAGAAGGTATATGCTGATAAAAGTATTCTGGAGAGGGAGTTTAGTCCCTGCCATGCGGGAAATTGTCAGATGTTTCTTACAACGGTAAATGGCAGAGATTATCTGATAGAGACGAATTTCTGGGCTGGTCAGGAACGATATACCTATAGATATACTGTGTTTTTCATGGATTATGATTATAACTATGTGATGGAGTCTGCATATGAAGAGTATACAGGAGAGCCGGGGGATACCAGTGCTTTCTTTGATAAACTGGACTCCTGGATCAATGATTCGTCCATAGTACTCTATGCGGCAGATATTGACTATGATCCGGATCTGATTTATTCTACAGATGATAATAGAATCAATCCGAAAGATTATCTCGCTGATAAGGCGAAGCAACTACGATAAGCAGAGAAACAGGAGAGAGTATGACACTTCAGCAGTTAAGATATGTAACGATGGTGGCAGAGACTGGGACGATAACGGAGGCTGCCAACAGGCTCTATATTTCGCAGCCGAGTCTGACGAATGCAATTCATGAGCTGGAAAAGGAAATGAATATCGTCATTTTTAACAGGACGAATAAGGGCATCAACCTTTCCAAAGAGGGCGAGGATTTCCTTGGATATGCAAGACAGATACTGGAGCAGGCGGCTATTCTGGAGGACAAGTATAAGGGAAATGGCGGTGGCAAGAAGCAGTATTGCGTATCTACGCAGCATTATTCCTTTGCGGTAAATGCATTTGTTGACCTGATCAAAGAATACGGACAGGATGAATATGATTTCAGTCTCAGAGAGACACAGACCTATGAGATCATAGAGGATGTGGCGAGACTGCGAAGTGAGATCGGGATTCTCTTTCTGAATGATTTTAATGAGACGGTAATCAACAAGATATTAAAATCCTATGATCTGGAATTTCATCAGTTGTATGTTGCAAAGCCCCATGTATTTATCAGCAGGAAGCACCCATTGGCAGAAAAAGACAGGATTACCAATGAAGAACTGGAAGAATATCCCTATCTTTCCTTTGAGCAGGGAGAGCATAATTCCTTTTATTTTTCAGAAGAGGTCTTTGCCGCTGTGGAGAGAAAGAAGAATATTCGAGTAAGAGACAGAGCAACGCTATTTAATCTTTTGATCGGGTTAAACGGTTATACAGTATGCAGCGGTGTTATTGATGAAAAATTGAATGGAAAAGACATTATTGCAGTTCCCCTGGCAGATGAGAATGATATGAGAATTGGGTATATTACGCACCGCAAAGGAATGCTGAGCAGGCTTGGAAATACCTATCTGGAAGCAATTAAAAAATATTTCTAAACTTGAAAAAACAGGTTGATTATTTTGACCATACTGTATATACTGAATTTAGAAGTAAATGTTTGCCGCTTGCTGATGGTGCGGGGTATAAATAATTCAGTGCGTAAATGAAGCCACCTGCTATACAGGTGGGATAAAAATAGTATAGTTTGTAAATGTTCCCCATCAGTATTTGCTGATGGGGAATTTTATCGCAAAAGAAAGGTTGTTTATGGAGATACGACAGGGATATTCTTATCATATCAAGGATGAATTTTTTGACCTGATTCAGGATAAATATTTGATGAGCAATAAAGAACAGGGAAATTATCGACCTCATTACTATGCGGTTCAGGATAAAAAGAATCCGGCATTGTATTGGATGATACCGATTAGTTCGCAGGCAGAAAAATACAAAGGAATCATTGAGAAGAAAAAGAAACGATATGGTAAATGTAATACAATCGTAATTGGATTATTTGCAGGAAAAGAAAATGCTTTCCTGATACAAAATACATTCCCTGTCATTGAAAAATATTTTGACCATATTCATACAATTCAGGAACAGCCCGTGACAATACATAAAAAGCTGGATAAATTACTTGTGGAAAATCTGAGTGAAGTGTTAGCTATGTATAATCGTGGAATCAAGCTGACTTTTACAGATATAGAAGCCATTAGAATGATTATGGAAAAAGAATTGGAACAGGATTGTCCATAGTTATAAACTATGGACAATTTGCATTTATAGGTATTATACAAATAGCGTGGTGTGTCAGTATAATGAACCCAACACAAATTCGTAGAATCTGGAAAGGCAGGAGTTCATATGTACACATCAGTAATAGGGTTCCCAAGAATAGGAACTTTGAGAGAATTAAAATTTACACTGGAGAAATATTTTAGACAGGAAATAGAAGCAGAGGAGCTTTTAAGAACAGCGCAGGAGTTGAGAAAGTCACATTGGAACACGCAGAAAGAGGCTGGAATTGATTATATTCCAAGTAATGATTTTTCTTTTTATGATATCACACTGGACACAGCAGCACTGTTAGGTATCATTCCAAAGCGTTATCAGGAGCTGAATTTATCAGAACTGGATACTTATTTAGCCATGGCGCGTGGGTATCAGGGAAGTTCTGGAGATGTGAAAGCACTGGCCATGAAGAAATGGTTCAACACGAACTATCATTATATCGTCCCGGAAGTAGAGGACGATACGGTCATCAGTCTTACAGGGGATAAACTGTGGAAGGAATATGAGGAAGCCTTAACGCTTGGAATCGAGACAAAGCCAGTTGTGACAGGCGCATACACGATGTTAAAGCTGTGTCGTTATACCGGGGCAAAGGCAGCAGAGGACTATGTGGATGCATTCATAGAAGCCTATAAGGCACTGGTGAACAGATGCGAAGAGAAGCAGATTGCATGGTTGCAGTTCGATGAGCCTGCTCTTGTACGGGATATGTCAAAGGAGGATGTGGCTTTATTTCATAAGATTTATGACGCAGTACTTCCCTGTGCAAAGAAATGCCAGATTCTGTGCCAGACATATTTTGGAGATGTGAGAGATATTTATCCTGATTTGATTCAAATGCCTTTTGCAGGAATCGGACTGGATTTCGTAGAAGGCAAAGAAACTGCTGCGCTTATTGGGAAATATGGTTTTCCGCAGAATAAGAAATTATTTGCAGGACTGGTCAATGGAAAAAACATCTGGAAGAATCACTATGACAAAACCTTAACAATCATCAGACAGTTGCAGGAGAAAGGTATTGATGTGGTAATATCCACTTCCTGTTCTCTGCTTCATGTGCCATATACCTTAAAGCATGAGGATAAAATGCCACAGGAATATAAGAACTATTTTGCCTACGCAGAGGAAAAGCTTATAGAATTAAAGGAACTCAGCGTATTGGCAGATACAGAACAATACGCACAGAATGCAGTATATCAGGCAAATCAGAACCTTTTTGCAAATGACAGAGACTGTCAGAATGAGGATGTGAAGAAGAGACTTGCGGGTGTAACAGAGAGTGATTATATCAGACTTCCCAAGCGCAGTGAGCGTCAGAAGTTACAAAAAGAGGTATTAGGTTTACCTAAGCTTCCAACAACAACGATAGGTTCCTTCCCTCAGACGAAGGATATTAAGGCGAACAGAGCGGCTTTCCGTAAAGGGGAAATATCTGAACAGGCTTATAAGGAGTTTAATCAGAAGAAAATTGCAGAATGTGTGACCTGGCAGGAAGAAATCGGGCTTGATGTACTGGTACACGGTGAATATGAGAGAAACGATATGGTAGAATATTTCGGTGAAGCACTGGGAGGCTTCCTCTTTACACAGAAAGCGTGGGTACAGTCCTATGGAACAAGATGTGTGAAGCCGCCTGTCATCTGGGGGGATGTATACCGAAAGAAACCGATTACTGTGGAATGGTCAGTCTATGCACAGTCCTTAACCAATAAGATCATGAAAGGAATGCTTACAGGTCCTGTTACGATTCTGAACTGGTCTTTCCCAAGAGAAGATATCTCTATCAGAGAATCTATCTCCCAGATTGCATTGGCAATCAGAGATGAAGTGCATGATCTGGAAGCAAATGGCATCAGAATGATACAGATTGATGAGGCAGCACTGAGAGAAAAACTGCCGCTTCGTAAATCAGACTGGTATACAGAGTATCTTGATTTTGCAATACCGGCATTTCGACTGACTCACAGCGGTGTAAAGCCGGAGACGCAGATTCATACGCATATGTGCTACAGTGAGTTCACAGACATTATCCCTGCGATTGATGATATGGATGCAGATGTGATTACCTTTGAAGCATCCAGATCCGATTTGCAGATTCTGGATTCTCTTAGAGAGCATCATTTTGAGACAGAGGTTGGACCAGGCGTATATGATATCCATTCACCACGAGTACCATCTGTAGAAGAGATTGTAGCCGCACTCAATCTCATGCTTACGAAAATCGACCCGGATAAATTATGGGTAAACCCCGACTGCGGCTTAAAGACAAGAGGCTGGGAAGAAACTGATGCCAGCCTAAGAAATATGGTAGCTGCAGCACTACAGGTAAGAGAACAACACCAGTAAGTGAAATATGTTTCGCTAATCTCCTGATTTGTGATATACTTCTTAGGTATATAGCAGA
>CAVBMG010000034.1:0-30236 GCA_963596435.1 Agathobacter sp. | reverse complement strand
TAAATATAGTGTATAGTATGTTTTAGAATATATTATTGCATATATCAACGCATATTTTATAAAGTATATTTAATATGTTAATTTAGCATGCATTAAATAATACATTCTAAAATATAAAGTATAATGTAATTTTAAATATATAATGTAAGATGTATAAAAATATGTTATAGAATATCATATAACATATAAATTATAATGTATGTAAAAGTATAGTATAAAATATATAAAGAAATATAATATACAAGTTACTAAAAAATATATGTGAGAATACATGAGAGAATATAATAAGAAGTATAAGATAAAATATATTTAAGAATATATGTAAAAATATATGAATACATAGCATTTGAAATGTAAAATGTAATAAATGATATATGCTCATGCAAATGATATGATGATATAAATTACTTGCAGTAATAACAAAATTATGCTATATTATATATAAACTATAAAATAATGTATTATATAGAAGACAAATTTCATGATGAATCTAATTGAAATTGTGTGTTGTATTATGTAATACATTTTATAATAAGAAGGGTAATATACTATGAAGACAATTGCATTTGGAACACTAAAAGGTGGAACTGGTAAAACAACAACTTGTTTTAATCTGGCTGGAGCATTGGCACAGAATCCTAATAACAAAATTTTGCTCGTAGATGGTGATCCTCAGTGTAATCTGACAAATGATATAGGATTGGATTGTTCTGATATGGATAGAAATAACATCAGAACCATATTTGATAATAAGAAGATTGATCCATCAGAATTAATCATCAGTGGCGTTTTGGAAAAACAGCTAAATATAGATATCATTCCATCCAATATCCTGTTGATCAAGACTGAAATGTTACTTGTCAGCGTAGCAGGTCGTGAGAAATTACTTGCGAATTATTTTAAGAACAATGAAGAATTCTTTTCACAATATACACACATTATTTTCGATACCAACCCTAACCTTGGTGTAATCAATCAGAATATCTTTTATTTTGTAGATTCCATTATTTTGGTATCCGATGTATCCCTGAATGCAATCCAGGGTGCAGAATTATTCTCATTCCTCTGGGAAGAAAATATAGAAACATTAGGTATTGAAAATAACATAAAGGCTCTGGTCATTAACAATTTTGATAAACGAATCAATCTGGCAAAAGATCTTCAGGATTATTATTTATCAGAAGATGAATTCAAGGATATATTAGTTGAAACTCCAATCCCAGGTTCAGTAGCAATGAAAGACACCTCGTTAAATCATGAACCTATTGTTACATTACAGCCTCAACATCAGGCAGCCATTGCAATCAGAAAAGTAATAAAAGAACTTATTTCTCGGGAGGTTTTTTAAATGAATCAGTTTAAAAGGGCAAAACAGAAAGCACTGGAATCAGGACATCATGTAGAAGATATTGGTGACTTAAAAACTGCTGGTGTCAAAGAACCACTTAAAGAAAATGTAAAAGAGACAGAAGATCAGACAACAAAGGTTGAAGAAAAACATATTGAAATCGTAGAACAGGAAATAGAACAATCTCAATCAATTCCTGTTGTAGAAGTTCCTAAAGTTACTGAACCCATTATAGAAAAAGAAAACGAGCCTGAACCCAAAGAAGTACAGGCAGAAAATACCATTATCAATCAGACAATAGAAGTAGAGAAAGTACCTGAACCACAGGTTGTAGAAGAACTGGTAGAACCATTCAGCAAAACACCTGAAGAAGTCTTGGTACAGCCGGAAGAAAAATATGTTATGCCTGAAGTTCAACCTGAAGTCCCAATGAACGACCAGATGACAGTTTATCATAATGTAACTGAAGCTCAGCCAGTATATCAAGCACAAACTCATACAGAGCCAGTGCATCAGGTAGTATATCAGCCTGAAACAACTGCTATCCCACAACCGACAACAGTTCAAACTCCATCACATACAACTTCAAATGTAGTTGAACCGCCAATACATACTACAGAAATTCCTGTTCAGACTCCAGTCAGTCAGATAACAGAGCCTATACCAACACCTGCATATATACCTGCAGAACCCGAATATACAGAACCATCAACTGTGCGCCGCAGCACTGGTAGCAGAAAAAGCATACCGAATATCTTTTCTCCAAAAGGAGAAGCCAAATCCATGCGCAAATCTCTGGTTCTGAAACCAACGTCTGTAAAGATTGCAGAAAACTATTGTGCTAAGAATGGTGGTTCCTTTAATGAACTGATTCAGACTCTGCTCGACAATTTTATTGATGAATATGGATTATAAAAGACCGTTTTACGGTCTTTTTTTTATACCTTTTTTCTACTAAAAAGTAGAATATAAATGAAATTTACATTTTAAATATTTTTTACGTGTTTTTGACTGCAATAGTCACCAAAGGATGTGAAAAAATGACGGTTTCAATATTTTTCCGAAAGAAATGAAAAAATGAAGGTTAATAAATATAAAAAAGGCTGAAAAATCAAGCAACACAATTTTATAAAAATGAAAAAATTACGGTAATATATAAAAATCACATTGTCCTGAAAAGTCAAAAAGTACGGTTCCAAAAGATTTCAGAATATTCAAAAACCTTGATTTTAGTGGATTTTTTGACAAGGTATGATTTTTTGACGGTTATTTTGGAAAGGTATGAAAGAATTACTGTTATCCTATAAAAAAATACACTAATTTGTAGAATTCTCACTAAGGTATGAATTTTTCACGGTTAAATAAAGAGGTATTTTGACTCAATAAATCATAAGATATGAAAATTTGACGGTTTATATACCTGAGAGATATGAAAAAACTACGGTTAAATAAATACATTTCAATAAGATAAATGAAAAGATATGAAGAAATAACGGTTAAATCATTCTAAGATAACAAAATAAGTCTATAGAATAAACTATTTTTAAGTATCTGCATTTTATATAACAATTAAAAGTACAAAGGATATCTTCTTATAAATATATTTTTATTAAAATATACTACAATATATGTTGTATGATAAGTATGATATTAAGTATGGTAATGTATGAGATGTATGATTATGTATGAAGGACTCTGAGAAATGCAGTAAATATGCGGTCTGTAGGTCACAAGCTATATAAGAATAACGGTTAAGCTGTGTAAGAATAACCGTTAATGTATGAAAAGATAACTGTCAAGGTATGAAGAAATGACCTGAAAGCTATAAAAAAGTAACCGCAAGGATGTGAAATAATAACTGCATAGAAATAAAAGAATCACGGTCACATATCATTTCCTATCTGATACCACAAAATGTAGTAACAAGATAGGAAATAATGACTGTAAAATGCAATGAAAAAATTACGGTAAATGCTTCAGAAAAGAATTCACCTTCAAGATAGCTTCCCTTGCTGTTCGGATAGGCGTCATTTGGAATACATGCCACATATTGCTGAATATGTCAATCCTGGTAAATACATTACATTCCAGAAGATGACGATGGAGTTGAACAGAATCCTCAAGCAATATTTCATTTTCTCCTACCTGAATGTATGTAGGTGGAAAACCAGTAAGATCAGCAAACAAAGGAGAAACAAAAGGAGAAGTTTCCTCAGATCCGGCTAAATAGCTGGAAGCTGCCTTACGGATATAATCAGGGTCTAATACAGGGTCAAGCATAAGCTTTGTCTGATAGGATTCACTGGAAGCAGTCATATCTGTCCAGGGAGAAAATAAAACAAGGCATTTAGGAAGTTCCATGTTTTTTAAGCGAAGGGTTAATGTCAATGCAAGCGCCAGATTACCACCTGCAGAGTCCCCGGCAACGATAATATTCTGTGGAGCATGTCCCTGTGTCAGAATATGTTCCCAGGCTGCCAGAGCGTCTTCCAGGGCTGCTGGATAGGGATGTTCAGGTGCAAGTCTGTAATCAAAGCAGAATACGTCGTGATGAGTATATTTTGCAAGTTTCATAGTAAGGCTTCTGGCATATAGACAACTGCCAGTCATATAGCCGCCTCCGTGGCAATAAAAGATGACGGTATCATCTGTATTGTCAGCAGATTCTTTATCTGAAATAAAGTGTGTCCATTCGCCGTGCATGTTATGCGGATTGTCATCTGAAAAGATAAATTTTTTATCATTTGCGTACAGACTGCCTAGATGATCTTGGGAATCTCGATTTCTCTGGGTATCGTCAATATCCATCAAACCATGTACATGTCGTACAAGCTGCATGAGGCGCCTATTTCTTCTCTCGTTCATAAATTGCAGGTCCTTTCTAAGTATAAAAGTCTGTTTTTTAACTTCTATTTGGATTATAATAAAACACAGGCAGAAAATAAAGCAAAAAATCATGAATGACTATAAAAGTCAAATAAATGGAGAAAATAAAATATGAAAGAAAAACAGGAATTAAAGAATATATTAGACAGGATTGACCGAAAAGGTTATCCTGCATATAAAGAATTAAAAGGTGTTTATAAGTTTGATGAATATATATTTGCAATAGAACATGTGCAGGGAGACCCCTTTGCAGCACCTTCCAGAGTAAAAATAGAAGTTGCAGATAAGATTGCAGGTTTCCCAGGAGATTTATACGAAATGAAATGTAAGAAGATAGCCTTACAGGATTATTTGTTAAGAGAGTTTGGAAGACAGATTGAGCATTATTCTTTTAAGGCGAGAGGATCAGGAAAGAGTGGATTAATGGCAATCAGTCGTCCGGGACAGGAAGTACTTGAAAGAAGCGCCTGTGAAATCAATGACAGAGATGGCAGCATTATCGTGCGTATGGAGATAGGATTACCAGCCAATGGAAGGACAATTAACGCAGGAGAGCTGATAAAAATTCTGTTTGAATATATACCGGAGGCTGTACATAGATCCTTGCGGTATCAAAGCCTGGATCAAAGTAAGATTGAAAAGGCAGTGGGTCTTGCAATGAATCAGGACTTTATCCGTAAGGAGCTTAAAAGGCGTTCTCTTGTGGCTTTTATTGCGAACGGATCGATTCTGCCAAGAGAGTCCGGAGTGTCTGGAAAACCAATGAAAAATGCAATTGCATGGGTATCTCCCAAGAGTCTGGAAGTCACAATGGAGCTTCCTTTTGGAGGAGCAGTAACAGGAACCGGTATTCCTGAAGGCGTTACTTTGATCGTAGGTGGCGGATATCATGGCAAATCAACACTCTTAGGGGCATTGGAGCTGGGCGTATATAATCATATAGAGGGAGACGGAAGAGAATATGTGATCACAGATGATAAAGCGATGAAGATACGTGCAGAGGATGGCAGAAGCATCCAGCATGTAGATATCTCCATGTTTATCAGAAATTTACCCAATGGTAAGAACACAAAGGTATTTTGCACGGAAGACGCAAGTGGCAGTACATCCCAGGCTGCTAATGTAGTGGAAGCGATGGAAGCAGGCAGTCAGGTTCTACTAATTGATGAGGATACAAGTGCCACGAACTTTATGATACGCGATGAATTAATGCAGAGAGTGGTACATAAGGAGAAAGAGCCGATCATTCCCTATATTGACAGAATCAGAGAACTATATGAAAAAGATGGCATTTCTACAATTCTTGTAGCAGGAAGTTCAGGAGCTTATTTTATGAAGGCTGATCTTATCATACAGATGGATCATTATACTGCTTATGAAATAACCCAATATGCAAAAGACGAAGCTGTAAGATATACAAGGAAAGCCGGAGTAAATGAAACAACAGGGGAAATAGAACAGGCGAAGCTAACTGATTATGATCGAAGAGCAAAGGAGGATAAAGAATGGTTACAGGATCGTCTGAAATTAAAGGTTCTGGGATTAGATTCTATTATGATCAATCATGCAGCTATTGATATGCGATACGTAGAACAGCTGGTAGATACAGAGCAGATGCAGGCACTGGCTGTTATCATGCAATATGCACAGAAGAGGAAGATGAACGGAGAACGTACGATACAGAAGATTGTAGAAGAGATATACGAAACACTCATGAAGCAGGGATGGAAGGGAATTATAGACAATCGTGATATTCCCGGTAATCTGGTCATACCAAGAAAGCAGGAGATTTTCGCATGTATCAACAGATATAGAAAATTACATTTTTAATTTTAAGTAAAAAAGAGCCGGCAGTTATAAAACTGCCGGCTCTGAATTTATAGAAATTACATATCGTCTCTTAATACACCGTGTTCACGAAGCAGATCTTCGATGATAGTGCCTTTTACAAGACCTACCAGAGGTTTCTTTAATGCATTCAAAGGACCGGGTAATTCGATTTCAAGAGGAGATTTGCCATCCATTAACTTAACGCTGCTGTCGAGCAGGTCACGGATATCATAAACGCTTCCCCATACTTCGGGTACACCACGGTCAACATGAAGCAGACCATATACAGCTTCCATAGCGGTACGTACAGAATATTCTGTTGTAAAGATCGTATCTCTTGGGGTTTCTGCAAATTGACCAAGGAAGGCAAAGTTAGTGCATCCATCAGGAATAACATCAGGACGGTCACCCTTTCTTCTAGGCATGAAGAATGCAGTAATATAAGGCATCATAGTAGGAACTGTAGTAACATGATCTTTTGCCAATTCACCAATACGGTCAACAGGAACACCAATCTGATATAACCATTCCTGAGTAATCTCTTCACCTGTACAGTCCTTCATAGGCTTCTTTACGAAGTCGCCAGGTACATCTGTGAACAGAGAGTATACCCATACACTGATTTCGTTAGGATCTTCGCTCTTGAACTGAGGCTGTCTGTTAATTGTCCAGCTCATCAGCCACTTGGAATCCTTACAGCTTACGATACCACCGGTAACAACATTGCCGCTTCTTGGATTTCTCTTACAGATTTTCTCAATATAAGAAATAATTTCATCGTTGGATGTAACAACAGTTGCAGATTCCCAATTTGTCTTTTCTATATCTGAGCAGAATTTCTCAGGATGACCAAAGGAAGGATCCTGTGCTGCGATATTCTTCCAAAGATCCCAGCAGCCGCTCTTTCTTACTTCTGCGTCGCCGTTAGGAGCATGTGTGTGATCACCATAGATAGTACCTTCTGTACAGCTGCCGTTTGTAACAAATACAAGGTCGTTTTCTGTTAAAGGAATAGAAGTTTCTTCGCCATTCTTGATGCATACGATCTCGGATGCGATCTTCTTAGCGCCCTCTTTCTTGAATAATACATTTGTTACCTGAATACCATATTCAAATGTAACACCTGCAGCTTCCAGATATTTCACCATAGGAAGGATCAGGGATTCATACTGATTGTATTTGGTGAATTTCAATGCGCTGAAGTCAGGCAGACCACCGATATGATGGATAAATCTCTGGAAGTAAAGCTTCATTTCCAAAGCACTGTGCCAGTTCTCAAATGCGAACATGGTTCTCCAGTATAACCAGAAATCAGAGTTGAATACTTCGTCATCAAATACATCTTCGATTGTCTTGTCATAGAGATCTTCGTTCTTGGTCATGAACAGCTTCATGATCTCCATGCAACCCTTCTGGCTTAAATTGAATTTACCATCTGTATGTGCATCCTCACCTCTGTTGACAGTAGCACGACACAGAGAATAGTTAGGATCTTTCTTATTTAACCAGTAATATTCATCCAGAACGGAGACACCTGGAGTCTCAATAGAAGGAATGCTTCTGAACAGATCCCATAAACACTCGAAATGATTCTCCATCTCACGTCCACCACGCATGATATAGCCTCTTGTAGGATCAAAGATACCATCACATGCACCGCCAGGAACTTCCATAGCCTCTAAAATATGGATATGGGAACCGGGCATCTGACCGTCTCTTACAAGGAAACATGCAGCTGCAAGAGATGCAAGACCGCTTCCTACCAGATAAGCATTTTTGTTGTCAACACCTTCTGGTTTCATAGGACGTGCAAATGCTTCGTAGTTACCGTTACTATAGTAAATACCTTTGCTGTTTACTGCATTTTTGCCACGTTCTGTATTGCGGAAATTATTCAATTCCTCCTGACGAACTTTCTTTGCTGTCTTTTTCTGCTCTGCGTTCTTCTTATTTTTGGAAACCAGTGCAGCGGCACCAGCAGTAGCAAGTAATGCAGAAGCAACTCCAACTTTAAGACCGTTATTCTTAGACATAGTATAAACTCCTTTCCTGTGCGGGAAATCCGATTCTGTTTCCCTGTAAGTTATCTGATAAGCCAAGTATTGCACATAAATGACCAATAGTCAATCTTTGTATATTTTCTTAATACTTATTTTAGAAATAGATAATAAAGTGACAATTTTACAGGTAAAATGCCATAATATGTTGTTGTAATGAGATATGGGGAGAACATTAACATTATGTGAATTTACTTGCAATTTATGCATAATAGAATGTAAGATATAAGTATGGAGAACTTTGTGCCGGGGCAGGATAGGAAGATCAAGTACAATGGAATGTCCCCTGGCAAAAGAAAGGCATGATTATTAGGATGAAGACAAATCAATTGACTGTAGGAATACTTGCGCATGTAGACTCTGGAAAGACGACACTTGCGGAAAGTATATTATATATAAGTGGCGCTATCAGAAAACTGGGCAGAGTGGATCATAAGGATGCATTTCTGGATACCTATGCATTGGAAAAGAACAGAGGAATTACGATATTTTCCAAGCAGGCAAGATTTCAATTGGGTGAAAAAGAGATTACGCTGCTGGATACACCAGGACATGTAGATTTCTCCGCAGAAATGGAAAGAACACTACAGGTACTGGATTATGCAATTCTGGTAATTAATGGAGCAGATGGTGTGCAGGGACATACCATGACTTTGTGGAAGCTGTTAAAACGCTATCAGGTGCCAGTATTTATATTCGTTAATAAATTGGATCAGCCAGGAACAGATAAAGAAAAGATACTGGCTGAATTACAGAAAAAACTGGATGCAAACTGCATTGACTATAATGGTCAGAATAAAGAAAACCTGTATGATACGGTAGCCATGTGCAGTGAAACATTAATGGAAGAATATCTGAATACTGGTAAAATCAGTGATGAAGCCATGAATGAAGCAATAGGACACAGACAGATATTTCCATGCTTATTCGGTTCTGCACTGAAGATGGAGGGCGTTAAGGAGCTGCTGACTTTTATGGATGCACATATGCAGTGTGGGGAATATCCTGAAGAATTCGGAGCCAGAGTATTTAAGATCGTAAGGGATGAGCAGGACAACAGGCTTACCTATATGAAAATAACCGGCGGCAGTCTGAAAGTGAAGGCAATGCTGACAGATTATCATGAGGGAATGGAGCCATCGGAGTGCTGGCAGGAGAAAGCAGATCAGATCAGACTGTATTCTGGTGGAACATACGATATGGTCAATGAAGTAACGGCAGGAGCAGTGTGCGCAGTAACTGGACTCAGTAAGACCTTTTGCGGGCAGGGGCTTGGGATTGAGACAGAACCGGAGCAGCCTGTTCTGGAACCTGTATTGACTTATAGAGTCATGCTTCCACAGGATTGCAATGTGCATGACATGTATTTGAAATTATGTAAATTGGAAGAAGAGGAACCACAGCTTCATATTGTATGGGATGAGAACCTGAGTGAGATACACGCACAGGTCATGGGCGAGGTACAGATAGAGATTTTAAAGAGTCTGATAGCGGAGCGATTCCATACAGAAGTAGAATTTGGTACAGGAAATATTGTCTATAAAGAGACGATTGCGAAACCGGTCATTGGAATTGGACATTTTGAACCATTGCGGCATTATGCGGAAGTGCACCTCTTATTGGAACCGTTAGAGAGAGGAAGTGGTCTGGAATTTGATACAGACTGTAGTGAAGACGAACTGGATCGTAACTGGCAGCGACTGGTATTGACTCATCTGGAGGAACGCAAGCATAAAGGTGTCCTTACCGGTTCTGAAATTACAGATATGCGAATTACACTGATAGCGGGAAGAGCACATACGAAGCATACAGAAGGCGGTGATTTCAGACAGGCTACCTATCGTGCAGTAAGGCAGGGACTCAAGTCAGCACAGAGTCTGTTATTGGAGCCGGTCTATGAATTTCAGCTTGAGATTCCGCAGGAACAGGTCGGACGGGCGATGTCAGATATTCAACGAAGATATGGAAGCTTCGAACCTCCTGTTATAGAAGGAGATACTGCTTATCTGACGGGAACAGCGCCGGTAGTTACAATGAGAGATTATCAAATGGAAGTGACTTCCTATACAAGAGGACATGGCAGACTGACCTGTACTCTCAAAGGATATGAGCCATGTCATAATGAAGAGGAAGTATTGGAAGCCTTTCATTATGATTCAGAGGCAGATGTTGAGAATCCTACAGGTTCTGTCTTCTGTTCGCATGGAGCTGGTTTCCTGGTAAGCTGGGATAGAGTGCCTGAGTATGCACACATTGGTACACAGTCGGAAGAGGAAGAAGTACAGGAAGAAGAACTTCGACCTAAGAAGCCATCCTTTACTTATGAAAATGGAGTTATTGATCAGGAAGAGATCGATGAGATCTTTGCCAGAACCTTTGGAGCAGCGAAACAGAAGAGAAATTCATGGACGAAGACAATCAAGGCTTCTGATGACAGTATATATCGGGGAACACAGCCTGCTTATGTACCGGGAACGGAGGAATATCTTCTGGTTGACGGCTATAATATCATTTTTGCCTGGAAAGAATTAAATGAACTGGCGCAGCATAATATCGACAGCGCCAGGGACAAGCTTATGGATATTATGTGTAACTATCAGGGGGCTAAGAATGTAAATCTGATACTGGTCTTTGATGCGTATAAGGTATCAGGAGGACAGGGGGAAATCTTTGATTATCACAATATTCATGTTGTGTACACGAAAGAAGCTGAAACGGCAGATCAGTATATAGAGAAGGTGTCACATGAACTGAGCAGAAAATATCATGTGACAGTAGCTACTTCTGACAGACTGGAACAGATGATTATCTGGGGAGCGGGCGCAAGAAGAATCTCAGCGCCAGGGTTTTATGAGGAAGTCATGAATACGATTCAGGAAGTCAGACAGAATATAGAACGGGATAAGCCTAAGAACAAGAATTATTTAAAAGATAATATATCCAGAGAAGCATATGAAAAACTTGAGAAAATCAAGGAAAATTTACAGTAACGCGGTGAATTGCTACAGTAATTGATAAAATTTTATTAAATAGACTATATGAGGATTGCTTTCTTATAAATTTACATTTACAATGAGCTAGAAGTAAACCTATCGTTATAATAGGAATTATAAGAGGAGGAACTCATATGAGTAAAGAAATTCTACAGGTTAATCAGGTGACAGCCCGAGTTGAAGACAAGGAAATTCTTCATGGGGTGAGTCTTGATATAAAAAAAGGTGAAACACATGTCCTGATGGGACCAAATGGTGCGGGTAAATCTACCCTGGGTTATGTATTGACAGGGAATCCGAAGTATCAGGTAACGCAGGGGCATATTATATTCAATGGAGAGGACATGACTGAAACTTCGGCTGATAAAAGGGCGAAAGCAGGCATGTTTCTTTCATTTCAGGAGCCATTGGAAGTACCGGGGCTTTCTCTGGAGAGCTTTATCAGAAATGCACTGGCACAGAGAACAGGAAGCCATGTGAAGCTGTGGGAGTTTAAGAAACAGCTCCAGAAGGCGATGGAAGTATTACAAATGGATCCCTCTTATGCAGAGCGTGATCTGAATGTTGGCTTTTCCGGAGGAGAGAAGAAAAAGTCAGAGATATTGCAGCTTATGATGTTAAAGCCCAGTCTGGCGATTCTGGATGAAACGGATTCTGGCTTGGACGTAGATGCAGTGCGTCTTGCTTCTGAGGGCATCCATGTATATCAGCAGGAGAATCCGGACAGCTCATTGCTTATCATTACGCACAGTACCAAGATTCTGGAATCTCTGCATGTAGATTATACACATGTCATGGTAAACGGTCATATCATTGCGACAGGAGATGCTTCCTTAATAGAACAGATCAACCGAGAAGGTTATGAACAGTTCAAAGAACAGATGTGAGGTGGCAGCCATGAGTGAAAAGACATATGTAGAGGATATCGACAGAAGTGTGTATGATATCAAAAACGAAGAAAAAGATGTATATCGTGTCAAAGAAGGTCTGACGCCTGCCATCGTAGAACAGATTTCCAAAGAAAAAAAAGACCCGCAGTGGATGCAGCTGTTCCGTCTGGAATCATTGCAGATCTATAATCAGTTACAGGTTCCAAACTGGGGACCTTCTATTGAAGGACTGAATATGGATGAAATCGTAACCTATGTGCGTCCTAATACGCATATGAGCGCGAAATGGTCAGATGTACCAAAGGATATCAAGGATACCTTTGAACGTCTGGGAATCCCTCAGGCAGAGCGTAAATCCCTTGCCGGTGTAGGTGCACAGTACGATTCAGAGCTTGTATATCATAATGTAAGAGAAGAAGTAGCGGCACAGGGTGTTGTCTATACAGATATGGAGAGTGCATTAAATGGCGAATATGCAGATATGGTGCGTAGTCATTTCATGAAGCTGGTCAAGCCTACGGATCATAAATTCGCTGCACTTCATGGGGCAGTATGGTCAGGGGGTTCCTTTGTCTATGTACCACCCGGTGTATCTGTGGAAATCCCGTTGCAGTCATATTTCAGACTGAATGCGCCGGGAGCCGGTCAGTTCGAGCATACTTTGATTATTGTAGACGAGGGAGCTGATCTGCATTTCATAGAGGGTTGTTCTGCTCCAAAATACAATGTGGCAAATCTCCATGCCGGATGCGTAGAGCTTTTCGTAGAAAAGAATGCAAGACTGCGTTATTCCACAATCGAGAACTGGTCCAAGAATATGTACAACCTCAATACCAAGCGTGCTCTGGTCAAAGAAGGTGGTACAATTGAATGGGTATCAGGTTCTTTCGGTTCTCATGTATCATATCTGTATCCGATGAGTATTTTAAAAGGCAAAGGTGCAAGAATGGAGTTTACAGGAATCACATTTGCCGGTAAAGGACAGAATCTGGACACAGGCGCCAAGGTCGTGCATGCAGCACCTGAGACATCTTCCTATATCAATACGAGGTCTATTTCAAAAGACGGTGGAATCAGTACTTTTAGAAGCAGCGTAGCCATGACAAAAGAAGCAGAAAACAGTAAATCCGCAGTATCCTGTCAGTCTCTGATGCTGGATGATATTTCCAGATCGGATACGATTCCTGCTATGGATATCCGCACAAAGAATGCAGATGTAGGTCATGAAGCCAAGATTGGAAGAATCAGTGATGAAGCAGTATTTTATCTGATGTCCAGAGGAATCAGCGAAGAAGAGGCGAGAGCAATGATCGTCAGCGGTTTTGCAGATAATGTATCAAAGGAGCTGCCGCTTGAGTATGCAGTGGAAATGAACAACCTGATTCGTTTGGAAATGATTGGATGTATCGGTTAAGGAGGAACCATTATGGAAATGACAATCAATAAACTGCCTGCTCCAACATGGAACCGTCTGGGAATGAATGAAAGCAGGATAAGTGATATTACAATAGATGCTGCACAGAAGGCACAGATACAAGTGCCAAATGCAGCGATTACAAGGAAAAGTACAGAGATTGACTGGAATAGTCTAAACAGTGGACTGGGACAGGATATGGATATCCTGGGAGCATCCATAGAGGTGGACAGCTTTCATGTAGAGAAAGATGCGCAGGAGAATGAGCCGGTTGTTTATCGGCTTCAATATCAGGATAATCATAACTATTACAATAAAGTCCAGATCTATGCAGAAGAAAACAGCGAGTCTTCTTATATTTTTACAACAGCAAATGAACCAGACTGTGCAGGACTTTCCGCATTGCAGGTAAAAGTATATGCCAGGAAAGGTGCGAAAGTCAGACTGTATTTTGCTCAGCTGCTGGATAAGAGTTATGATGTATTGCATGATGTAGGTGGTTATTGTGAAGAGGATGCTTCTGTAGAAATCGTGCATATTTCACTGGGGGGCAATCATGTATATGCTGGTGGATTAATTGACCTACAAGGTCAAAAGAGCAGCATGGATGCAAAAATCGGATATCTGGGAAGAGATGACCAGCATATTGATATGAACTATGTAGCCCGTCATCAGGGAGCAAAGACAGAGAGCAATATGGAGATATCAGGAATCCTTCGTGATCAGGCATTTAAGCTGTTTCGAGGAACCATTGATTTCCTGCATGGAAGCTCCGGTGCAGTAGGAAATGAGAAGGAAGATGTATTGCTCATCGGTGATGATGTGGTGAACCAGACAATCCCTCTGATTCTGTGTGCAGAAGAGGATGTGGAAGGCAATCACGGTGCTACGATTGGTAAACTGGATGAGTCAATGCTCTTTTATCTGGGATCACGTGGAATCAGTAAGGAAGAGGCAGAACGTATCATTGCAAAGGCAAAGATAGATGCCCTGTGCAGTCTGATTCCAGATGAAGCAGTACGCAAGGAGGTTGAGGCATATCATGACGGATTATAAGAAAGATTTCCCTCTGTTGATGAATCGGTCTATAGCATATCTGGATAATGCAGCTACGGAACAAAGACCTGTTTCGGTATTAGAGGCAGAGAAGAATTTCTATGAGAAATATAATGCCAATCCTCTACGTGGACTCTATGAGTTGGGAGTAGAAGCAACAGAACAGTATGAAAATGCGAGGGAGCGTGTCAGACGCTTCCTCAATGCAGGAAGCACAAAGGAGATCATTTTTACCAGAAATACAACAGAGAGTATTAATCTGGTGGCGTACAGTTATGGAATGAATTTCCTGCATGCGGATGATGAGATACTGGTTACAGTTATGGAGCATCACAGCAATCTGCTTCCCTGGCAGATGGTGGCAAAAGCTACCGGAGCCAGACTGGTATATCTGGATTGTGAACAGGATGGAACATTGACAGCACAGGAAATCGAGAATAAAATCACATCACATACCAAACTGGCAGCAATCGGACATGTATCAAATGTACTGGGCTGTATCAATCCGGTAGAAACAGTCATTGAGAAGGTGCATGCCAATGGTGGTGTTGTTCTGGTAGATGCAGCACAGAGTGCTCCGCACATGAAGGTGGATGTGGCAAAGTTAAATGCAGATTTTGTTGCCTTTTCCGGGCATAAACTGATGGCACCTATGGGAATCGGTGTTCTGTATGGCAGAGAAGCCCTGTTAGAGCAGATGTCGCCTTTCCTGAGCGGTGGAGAAATGATTGAATATGTGACCAGAACAGGGGCTACCTATGCAGAATTGCCACATAAATTCGAAGCAGGCACAGTCAATGGCGGTGGCGCAGTTGCATTGGCGGCAGCACTGGATTATATGGATTCCATTGGAATGGACAATATTGTCTGTAAAGAACAGGAGCTTACGAAATATGCCTTTGAAGGGATGCAGCAGATACCTGGGATACAGATCATAGGCAGTCCGAACTGGGAAGAACATCACGGTATTATCAGCTTTGCAGTACGGGATGTGCACCCTCATGATGTGGCATCCATTCTGGATGAAGATGGAGTTGCTATCAGAGCAGGACATCATTGTGCCCAGCCGCTTCTGGCACATCTGGGAATCCGCTCCTGTGCCCGTGCAAGCTTTGCCTTTTATAATACGCAGGAAGACATTGACCGCTTCTTGGCGAGTCTAAGTCAGGTTAGGAGGAAAATGGGTTATGGAGAGTAATACCTTTTATCATGAAATACTGATTGACCACAATCAGCATCCTGTGCATAAGCATAAGCTGGAGGACGCAAATCTGGTGCTGGAGGGTGTGAACCCAAGCTGTGGTGATGACATTATCCTGCAGCTCAAGGTAGAAGACGGAAAGATCACAGATGGCGCCTATGTAGGGGATGGATGTGCAATCTCTCAGGCATCCGCAGATATTATGCTGGAGCTTATCATTGGTAAGTCAAAGGACGAGGCAATGCATCTGGCAGATATTTTTCTTAGGATGATTAAAGGAGAAGCATCCGCCGAAGAAATAGAAGAGCTGGAAGAAGGCTCTGCATTGCAGGATATTTCTCACATGCCTGCGAGAGTAAAATGTGCAGTATTGGGATGGCATACAATGGAAGAACTGCTGGATAAATAGGAAATATTGAAATATTTCAAGAAAACTTCAAGGTTATTGTGTTATTGTTCCTTACAACAAGGAGGCAAACACAATGAAGAATAAAGCAATAGCAGTTTTATTAACAACAACTATGATTGTTGCAAGTATGACAGGATGCGGCAGTTCCGTTGAGGTGACAGATGGAATTTCCCAAACTGTATCAGATGCGGAGGGGGCAGAAGCTGACAGAGAATATATAGAAGAGACTTTAAATCTGTCAAATAATGAAGAGCAGGAATGGATCTACGATACAGATGCAGATGCCTGGGTGCTCTCTATTGTAAGCGCTGTGGCTTACCCGGAAATTGTAGAGGAACAGGGAGTATCTGTTTGTGTTCCAGGGGCATATGTAAAGGGAATCGATGAAAATGGTGACGGAGTGGAAGATGTTACATCCAATACTTACACCGAAGCTGTGAAAGGATCACTGGTCATTGATTACGAAAAAGAAGTTACAAGTACGAATGGTCAGGTTTATACAGCAGCAACAGCACCTGTGATATTAAATACGGGTGCTGCAGGATATTCCTCATCAACTAATACACTGGCTGCTACGACTTATGCAGGTGAGGGGTATATTAATGTGTCCTGTGGAAACAGAGGAAAACAGGACAGCATTACGGATGAAAATGGAAATACCATATATACAGGGGATGCACCGAGCTGTCTGGTAGATCAGAAGAATGCGGCACGTTTCATAAAATATAATATTTTGCTGGGAAATCTTCCGGGAAATACAGAGTATTTCGTATCAACGGGAGGATCTGGAGGTGGAGCACATGCAACAATGTTTGCAGCTACATCCAATAATCCAGATTTCTATGATTATGAGATTGAGGCAGGTGCCGTAGGTGTTTATAAAAACGAAGATGGTACTTATTCTACAACAGTATCAATAGATGGTGTAGAGTATGAAATATCTGATGGAGCCTGGGGATGCATTGCATATTCGGCAATTACATCTCTGGCAGAAGCAGATATGGCACAGGCATTTGAATATTATCTTAATACATCATATGAATATGGTACTGATTTTCAGGCACAGTTGGCGCAGTATCTGTCAGAAGAATATATGGAATATATTAATTCGCAGAATATGACTATTGAAGAGTCTGTAGTAGGTTTTGATCTAAATGATGATGGAGACATGGATGATACAATTGCGCTTACCATAGAGTATGATGAAGAGAAATATGCAGATACAAATGGTTATGGTGGTACTTACCTGAATCTGTATCTGGCAGAATTTATTTCAAATTTACAAAACTATCTCGACAATCTGGATTATGCGGATGGCTGGACCTGGTTTGATGCAGATGGAGAAGCTCTGAGTAATGAAGAGGTCGCATCCATGACTACAGAGGATAAGGCAAAAGCATTTATAGAAGGAAGATATGCCAAATCGTCATCAGGAGAAATGATGGGTGGTGCGCCAGGTGGAATGATGCCACAGGGCGGTGCACCAGACGGAGGCGTTCCGAATGGGAAAATGATGGATGGAGCCCCGGATAGAAGTTTTGATAATAAAGACATTGCTGCAAACAGTGCGGGAGATGCCATGGATGTAGGTACACCGGATGCGGGTACAACACAGGCTGCCGGCTCAAGTATAGATTCAGCCAATTATGCAAGCTATGAGGAAATGCTGGAAGCATATCAAAACGACATTGCTGAGATTGAAAGCGGAGATCAATATGGCAATAATATTGTAGAATTATACAATCCGTTAAATTATATTGGAAATGATGATACGCAGGATGCAACCTGGGTGAGAATCGTATGCGGAGCATCAGAAGGTGATATTTCCATGTTTTCTTCTTTGAATCTTGAGATAGCCATGTTAAATGCCGGTATTGACTGTGAAATCGAATGGCAATGGGATGGTGGACATGTTCCGTCAGAAATACTGGGTGATTCCTTTGCTTTATATGTGGATGAGATGTATGGTAAATATGTGGACGGAGCCAATGCAGTGACAAAGGCAGAAGCCAGGACACAGACTGAAAATGGAGAAGCAATGGAAAAGTCAGGTACAGATATCAGCAGCTGGGTGGACTATGAGGATGTTTCAGATGTAAGTTTTTCACTTGCAGCGGCTGTGGCATATAGAAGCGCAGGAGCGAGCAAGGCAGTTCCCGGATTTGATGTCATTGACTATGGGCAGGAAGACTATGTATTTGGCGATGGCAAGTCTGATGCAAGACACTGGGATAAATATTTATTAAAGGTATTGGAAGAACATGAAACAGAATTATCTGGTCTTTTTCAATCAGGGAAATAATTTTAGGGCGGCACGATATTGTGTCGCCTTTTATAAATGTGATATTCTGTTAGAAAAGAGGTGGTTTGAGTGAGAATCCTGTTAATAGAAGATGAAAAGAGAATGGCAGATGCGGTTTCAGAGCTTCTGTGCCAGGAAAAATATGATGTGGATGTATATTATAATGGGAATGAAGGTCTGGATGCATATATGGAAGAAGTTTATGATGCTGCAATACTGGATGTGATGCTTCCTGGTAAGAATGGTTTTGAAATATTAAAAGAAGGCAGACAAAATGGAATTAAAACACCTACTCTGATGCTTACTGCCAGGAGTGATATCGAGGATAAAGTGTATGGGCTGGATCTGGGGGCAGAGGATTATCTTACAAAGCCTTTTTATGTGGAAGAACTCCTTGCCAGAGTCAGGGCATTATGCAGAAGAAATGCAGTAGTCTCTGATGGATTGCTCAGAGCATGTGATATTGCCCTGAATCGAAAGACATATATGCTTTCCTGTATGGAAAATGGAAATGAAATACGTCTTGGAGATAAGGAATTTCGAATTATGGAATACCTGATCACAAATCAGGGTCAGATCATAACCAGAGAACAGCTTACCTTAAAAGTATGGGGATATGAAAATGAAGCGGAGTATAACAATCTGGAAGTATATATTTCTTTTACAAGAAAGAAACTGAAATTCATTCAGGCAAAGGCGCAGATTAAGGCAGTCCGTGGAGTAGGATACGAGCTAAGAGAGGAAGAGGTATAGTGTTTCAAAAATCGAAGAGAAGGATTTGCACGATTATCATGCTAGTGCTGGTAGTGATGTGGGTAACAACACTGAATATCATTTATCTGACTACCTATAGAAAAGTCAATCAGGAAAATCAGAAAATGATGCAGATATATGCATCTGCTTATGATACACACGGTTTGCCTAAAGACCAGACTTCGCATGTAGAGTCTGGAACACCACCAAAAGATCCGGAAGAAAAGGAGAATGATAATGATTTAACACACAGATATCAGGTGTCTACTTTTTTTGCGGTCATTTTTGACCGGGATGGAGAGGTAAAAGAGTACCTGAATCAGCCCACCTCCGATATGACAGATGATGAGTTACAGTCCTGGGCAAAAACATTGTTATCCGGTTCAAAAAAATACGGAGTGAATGGTAATATTGTTTATTATATAACCGTGGGTACAGACTATACAATGGTGACTATGATGGACAACTCTGTAGCAGGCGCTGCAGTTGATACACTATTAAAATATATGGTAATATTTGGTTCAATTGTGTTGATTATATTGCTGATTATATCTACACTGCTGGCAAACTGGGTAGTCAGACCAATGGAAGAAGGTTATGAGAAACAGAAAATATTTGTAGCAGATGCAGGACATGAGTTGAAAACGCCGATTTCCACAATAGATGCAAATCTTGCAATTCTGGAGAGAGAGTTTGGCGATAATAAATGGCTGGGGAATATTGCTTATGAAAACAGCAGAATGTCGATCATGGTACATCAGTTATTGGATCTTGCAAGAATAGAAAGTGTAAAAGCTGTTCCTGAAGAGGTGGATTTTGGTCGTATTATATTATCAGCGGCATTACCTTTCGAAGCGAAAGCTTATGAGAATGGTTGTACGCTGGATTATGCGATAGACGATAATCTGAAACTACAGGGAGATAAGATGCAGCTTGAAAAACTGGTATCTATCCTGATAGACAATGCTCTGGAGCATTGCACAGGGTCTGTAGTCAGAATTATCAGCCAAAGGACAAGAAAAGGTGTTAAATTTACTGTGTCAAATCAAGGTGCAGTAATTCCTGAAAGTGAAAGAGAAAAAATATTCGAACGCTTCTATCGTGAGGACAAATCCAGATCAGGCGAAAAAGGACATTATGGACTTGGACTCGCAATAGCCAGGGCAATTGTGGAATCACATAAAGGCAGAATCTGGGTGGAATGTGAGAATGGTTGGGTTTCGTTTTGCGTTTATTTATAAAATGTAATATACTGTATAAACGTTTTTGCTGCAAAAGATACGGCTCGTCTGCCAATTCTTGTAAGGAAACAGAAGTTTTAACTGCGAGCTGGTGATTTTTAGGGAGTACAGCGACAAATGGTTCCGATTTAGAATATTATAAAAGAAATGAATGGACTGAAAAAATGGGAAAACGGGATAGTAATATAAAGTACACGATTACTTTTCTGCTGGTTTTAATATGACCTGCTATATCTTCAGGAATCATATAGCAGGTCGTATTTTCTATTTAATAATGAATTCTCTCAGGATAATTATATTTATGGTCATACATCATATTTTCAGGAGTAATCAGGAAATATGTAGTTATATAGCCATCGTCGGTATAGCGTTCAAAACCGTCATCCCATGTGACATCTACCTGATACCATTGACCATCGACTTTTACCTGATTCCAGGCATGTCCACCAGTACCACCAGCGTAAATAAATACAGTACGACCATTGATTGATACAGTTCTTTGTATGGAAGGATCTACAGTTCCAGTGACTATTTCACACTCAACACCTGCAATTTCGCACATTTCCCTGAATGTTTCTGCATAGCCCTGACACACTGCAAGCCCTTCATTGACAGCTCCTTCCAGAGAATAATGTGAGAAGGAGTAATCATATTTTACATTTTGACAGATCCATTTATGGATTGCAGTTACTTTTTCTCTCTGTGACATGGAAGAATTGGTAATGGAATCAACGATGGCATAACATGTCAGCTCTGTTTCATTAGTTATAAAAGCCGGAGAAATACGGCCATTCCAATCAGCAGGAAGCCCCGTATTCAAATAGAACTGATAAATCGTAGCGGGGTCTGTTGTAATGGCAGCCAGATCAGGATGCTGTTCCAGATACCAAGTGTAATCAAAATTCTCTTCTGTAAGATAGCCGGCAGCTTTTGCTGATAATGGATAACATAAAATGACTGCAAAAGTTAATAGCGCTAACAAAGTTTTCTTCATGAAACACCTCTTTCTCTCCCCTGAAATATTATATCACTAAAGTTACGAATTTGTCACAATTTACAATGGAAAATATATACACGTATTTTACAAATAATTTACAAAACATGGATAGCAGGAAAAACGTCACCTTTTTACAATGAATTGATAGGTAAAGAAAAGGAGGCGTTTTTTTGACATACGATGAGATTAAGAAAAATAAAGAAGTGAATGAATTCATAGAGAAAGGCAATTATAATCTGGGATTATTGGGATATACAGATCATTCACGGGTACATTGTACGATGGTAGCGCGTACAGCAGCTAACATTCTTGAGAAGTTCGGCTTCTCTGAGCATGACATAGAACTGGCGAAAATAGCCGGATATATGCATGATATAGGCAATGCGATCAATAGAACACACCATGCAGAATATGGTGGGCTGCTTGCCAATGAATTATTGAAAGAAACCGACTTGAGTATTAAGGACAGGATTACGATTGTTTCTGCAATCTCTAACCATGACGAATCAACAGGAGGGGCAGTTGATCCGGTTTCAGCGGCTTTGATTATTGCTGATAAAACAGATGTAAGGCGTGACAGGGTTAGAAGTGAGAAGGGAAAGGCAGCATTTGATATACATGACAGAGTGAATTATGCGGTTACAGATCATAAGCTGAAGATAAATGAGGAAAAGAAAACGATATCACTTAATCTACAGATTGATCCCAAGATATGCTCTATGTATGAGTATTTTGAGATATTCCTTGGAAGAATGATGATGTGCAGAGGGGCTGCAGATATGCTTGGCGCAACTTTTAAGCTTACAGCAAATGGTTCTAAGGTGCTTTAATCAAAAAAAGACAGATTCTGTTAGGGTATTTGTATACAGAATCTGTCTTTTTTTGTCTTCTTTTATAAAGGAAGAATTGAAAAAAATAATAAATCTAAGTATAATACAATTATGTTGATTCAGTACTTGAAAGCAGAGAAGGAGTCAGACAATTATGTGGACAATCAAGCAGATTTTTGATGGGGATTATGGATGTGAAGAATTAGCACCGGGACAGAAGCCAAAGGTGTCTGTCACGCTGGTGAATGAGAATGGTGAAGAAAAGAGAGTATCAGTAGAGGATGAATGGCTTACCAGACAGGGATTGGAGGTTGGTTCTGTATGGAAAGAATATACTGTACCGGCGCCTTTGTATAGAGATCCGATTTATGATGCGCCGACAGATCCGGTAGTAATATGGAATCATAAAGAGAAACAGTGGTGGATGCTCTATACGCAAAGAAGAAGTGCGGTGAACAGTATAGGAGTATCTCATATTCATGGAACTGCCATAGGAGTAGCTTCTTCTGTGGATGGTATTCGCTGGTTATATCGTGGAACGCTGCCGGGACTGGATTTTGAACCGGGACATAATACCTTCTGGGCGCCGGAGGTAATCTTCGCAGAGGGAAAATATCATATGTATGTAAGCTATATTACCGGTGTGCCTACTGACTGGAACTGGTCAAGACATATCGTACATTATACAGCAGATGATCTGTGGCAGTGGCATTTTGAGAGTGTATTGAATCTGTCTTCTGAGAGAGTGATCGATGCCTGTGTGCATCCAATAGGAAATGGACAGTACAAGATGTGGTATAAGGATGAAAATCATGATTCCTATACATACAGTGCCATCAGTAATGACCTCTATCATTGGGAAGTATGTGGAAAAGAAATTGACTACAACAGTCATGAAGGACCTAATGTATTTGAACTGGGCGGTAAGAAATGGATGATCACAGATGAGTGGAATGGACTGGGAGTCTATGAAACACAGGACTATACACACTGGGAAAGACAGGGTTATATTCTGCGGGACGGTGGAAGCCGTAACTGTGACGGTGTGATGGCAAGTCATGCAGATGTCGTATCAAAAGGCGATATCGCTTATATATTCTACTTTACGCATCCGTATTTTACCAATGAACATCGACTGGACAAGTCATATGTTGCCAATGCAGAGGATGGCAGAGCATGCATACAGGTAGCGCAGCTGGAAGTAAAAGACGGCAGACTTGTGTGTGACAGAAATCAGCAGTTTGAGATGAGACTATAGGAAATGCAGGAATGAAAGATGAAAGAAATTAAGAATATCTGGCAATTTTTCGAGAATATGAACGAATATGTGTATGCGACAGATATCGAGACACATGAGATTGTATATATGAATCATAAGGCATTGGAAGCCTACGGATTAAAATCCCTGGATGATATAAAAGGCAGAAAATGTTATGAAATATTACAGAAATCATCCATTCCATGTGGCATATGTAATAATGACAAAATCCGTGAAGGATTCTTTGAAGAATGGCGTCATTATAATCCGATTATAGATAAATATTTAATTCTGAAGGATACACTGGTTGAAGATTCACAGGAGCATAAAAAGTACCGGGTTGAGATTGGTATAGATATCAGTGAAGAACGCGCACAGGATAAGGCACTCCAGAAATATAACAGTATGGAGGCGCTGGCAAATGAAGGTCTGCGAATCGCACTCAGGGCAGCGACTCCGGATGAATCTATCTATACGATTCTGGAGTACCTTGGTAAATCATTGAATGGTGAGCGAACCTATATATTTGAGAAAAATGAGAAGGGTGGAGACGATAACACCTATGAATGGGTCGCAGAGGGAGTAAAACCGGAGAAAGATAATCTACAGAATCTTCCACCTGAGATCTGCGCAAACTGGTATCACAGCTTTCAGGAGGGAAAGCATATCGTATTTCGGGATCTGGAAGAAATCAGGGAGAGCGATCCCTTGCAGTATGAGAATCTGAAGAGACAGGATATTCATTCCCTTGTAGTTGTGCCGTTATATGATGAGGGTAAAGTCATTGCCTTTTACGGAGTGGATAATCCACCGCCCCTATCCCTGGAATATACATCTAACATGCTTCAGATCATGGGACACTTCCTGGTGTCATGTATCAGAAGAAGAAATCTGATGAGAGAGCTTGAAAATATGAGCTACAAGGATTCTCTTACCAGACTTGGCAACAGATTTGCCATGAACAGATACATTTCACAGATTGACCGTAAGAAGAGTATGGGAGTAGTCTATTGTGACATTACCGGATTAAAGCACGTCAATGATACTATGGGTCATGAGGCAGGGGATCAGCTGATTCTGCGGGCATGTGATTGTCTGAGCAAAGCATTTGGCGATTACGGTGTGTTCCGCATAGGTGGAGACGAATTGCTTGCACTCTGTTCGCAGATTGAGCAGGAGGTGTTAGAGGAGCGCATCAGACTTTTGAAGAAATTAATGGAAGAGAATGCTGTGAATATGGCAGTGGGCGTAATATGGCAGGATGAGGCAACCACAGAGCTGGATATGTTATTGCAGGAATCAGAGAAGCGGATGTATGCCGATAAAGCAGAGTATTACAGAAAGAATGGAATTGAATGCAGAAGACGTTAAACATTCCCATATTATATATAGAAGAAAGGGCACTATATGGAAGAATTATATCAGGCAATTGAGGATAAGATCAAAGCATCCGGGTATCCCAGAAGCGTATCAGGTCGAGACGTGTATAATGATATCTGCGATCAGATTGATGGAAAAGAGAATGGAACATATTTACTGTTGTCCAAGTTTGAAGAGGATGTAGTGTTTGAATATAACATTACGATCATGGACAGTCAGTTTAATCTGGGTGTGTTGAACATAAAAGCGCCGGAAGGACAGTATTCCATTGATTTTGATGCTGAATAGATGCTATAATCAATAAAAATAAAAAGCAGGAGGGTATGTTATGGATATGAATATTGTATGTTTGGATCTGGAAGGAGTATTAGTACCTGAGATCTGGATTGCTTTTGCAGAGGCAAGTGGAATCCCTGAATTGAAGAGAACCACAAGGGATGAGCCGGACTATGACAAGTTAATGAAGTGGAGAATTGGAATTTTAAAAGAGCATGGTCTTGGACTGAAGGAGATTCAGGATACCATTGCCAAGATTGATCCTATTCCCGGAGCGAAGGAATTTCTGGATGAGTTAAGAAGTATTACACAGGTTATTATTATCAGTGATACCTTTACACAGTTTGCTGGTCCTCTGATGAAGAAACTGGGCTATCCGACAATCTTCTGTAATTCTCTTGAAGTAGCTGATAATGGCGAAATTACAGGCTTCAAGATGAGAATTGAGAATTCCAAATATACGACTGTCAAGGCATTGCAGTCCATAGGATTTCAGACAATTGCCAGTGGTGACAGCCATAACGACCTGGGTATGATCAAAGCCAGCAAGGCAGGATTTCTGTTCAAGAGTACAGAACAGATCAAGAAGGATAATCCTGAATTGCCTGCATATGAGACATATGACGAATTAATGGAAGCGATTAAGAAGGCATTATAATGAAAAAAAGCACAACCCTGTGGAAAATCTTTATTTCCACACTATATCTGAGCGCATTTACTTTTGGCGGAGGTTATGTCATTGTAACTTTGATGAAGAAGAAGTTCGTAGATGACTATCACTGGATTGAAGAAAATGAAATGCTGGATCTGGTAGCGATTGCCCAGTCGTCACCTGGCGCAATTGCCGTAAATGGTGCTATTGTAATAGGATATAAGCTGGCAGGAATGTTGGGAGTGATTGTAGCCGTAATGGGAACAGTCATTCCCCCATTTGTCATTATTGTCGTTATTTCTGTCTGCTATCAGATTTTTCGTGACAATGAGATAGTCAGCCGGGTATTGGAAGGCATGCAGGCTGGCGTAGGTGCAGTCATTGCATCTGTTACATATGATATGGGAGCGCCGTTTGTGAAAGAGAAGGATGTAATGTCCATTATTATTATGGCGGCTGCATTTATTGCTTCCTGTATCTTCAAGGTAAATGTAATCTATATTGTGATTTTGTGCGGCTTATTAGGCGTGATCAGAACCTGCATGGCGAAGAGGAGGGCGAAGAAATGATTTATCTACAGCTTTTCTTTAGCTTTCTACAGGTTGGTATGTTCAGCTTTGGCGGTGGTTATGCGGCTATGCCTCTGATTCAGGGACAGGTAGTAACGCAGCATCATTGGCTTTCTATGTCGGAGTTTACGGATTTGATTACCATTTCCCAAATGACGCCAGGACCTATTGCGGTTAATTCAGCGACCTTTGTAGGAATCAGGGTCGCGGGAATCCCGGGTGCTGTTGTAGCCACGCTTGGGTGTATTCTGCCCTCTTGTGTGATTGTAACCATATTGGCGAAACTGTATCTGAAGTATCGCAGTATGGACATGTTACAGGGAGTGCTTCATTCTTTGCGTCCGGCTGTAGTTGCCATGATTGCAGGAGCTGGAATATCTATTTTGATTACGGCTTTCTGGGGAGCTGCCAATATGATCCGGCTTGCCGATACGAACTGGCGTATGGTCATTATATTCATAGTGTGCGTAATCCTGCTTCGCAAATGGAAGATGAATCCTGTCTGGGTTATGTTTCTGGCGGGCTTTTTTAATCTAATTTTAATGTTTCATTAAAGTTCTGACAATGTACATTTTCTCTGATAGGCTATATAATACGTATATGGAATCAATCTAAAGAATGATGATAGATATACGGAGGGAGAGATAAATATGTTTACATTGATTTTTTTGATTCTGATGTTCATGGTTTTTGGCAAACTTCTGGTTTTTGCGATAAAAGCTGCATGGGGCATCACGAAGATCATATGGACGATTGTTGTGCTGCCAATAGCGTTAATCGCGCTGGTAGCATGTGGACTGATCTATATAGCAGTTCCGGTACTGGCAATTGTTGGTATCGTATCACTGTGTTGCACGAAAAAAGCATAGTTTAAAAGAAGAGATACCGGTTGATGATTCAGCCGGTATTTTTGTGTGTTGTAAAAGCAGTATTTCAGCAATAAATAGACAGTGTTTTATCACTGGGGGTATAATTGTATATACTATTCGATAAAAAATACGTGAAGGATATTAAAACATGAGAAAAAGATTAATAGCTTATTTGCTTGTAATATTACTTCTGGCTACATCTTCCATACCAGTATATGCGGCAGATGTACCACGGGCAGAGACACCGGACTACAAAGTGGCTTACTATGCTTTTGACTGCTTTAATATGCAGGATGATAATGGAAAGCGCTATGGATATGGCTACGAAATGATGCAGAGCATATCAAAATACATGCAATGTACGTTTTCCTATGTGGGATATGATAAAAGTGCAAAAGAATGCGTAGAAATGCTGCGTAATGGAGAGCTGGATATCTATACAGCTGCCAAGCTTACACCGGAGAGACAGGAAAAGTTTGCCTTTTCCAAGCATCCGGCGATTACAGCAACTACATGTATGAATATTAAGGTCGGTAATAATAGAGTAATTGCAGGTGACTATTCTACCTATGAGGGTATGCGTATCGGACTTTTAAAACGTCATACATATAATGACGCTTTTATGGCTTTTGCAAAGGAAAAAGGCTTTTCCTGTGAAATCATATATTATGATACTCCGGCAGAACTCTCCAATGCGCTGGTGAATGAAGAAGTGGATGCTCTTGTCAACAGCTATATCCACGCCCCGGAGGATGAGCACACGATTGAGAACTTTGGGGAGACGCCATATTATTTTATGGTGAGAAAGGAAGATCAGTTCCTGGTCGATCAACTGGATGCAGCAATTGATGCAATGAACATAGAGACACCTAACTGGAGAGCTAATCTGTATAATACCTATTATGGATCGCCTGATTCTAGTGCAGAACTGACAGAGCAGGAATGGCGTTTTTTAAGACAGATGAAAGAAAACAATACGGTAATCCGTGGGGTAATGAATCCTGATGGAGAACCGTATTCCTGGTATGAAGATGGCAAGGCAAGAGGAATTGCGGCGGATATATTTGCTGCAACAGCCCAGAAACTCGGATTGGAATACGAAATCGTACAGGTATCGTCTAAAGAAGAATATGAGAAACTCCTTGCTTCCGGGGAAGTAGATATCTGGCTGGATATGAATGGTTGTTATGAAGATGAAGGCGAGTATAAGTACAAGATAACAGAGCCTTATCTGACAACTACGGTATCTGTACTCAGACATCGTGGTTCTTCGGGAAGAATGAATCACATCGCAATCACAGATAATACCATTGCTACAAATGAAATCATTGCTTCAACGTGGCCATATGCACAGGTCTTGCCTTTGCAGGGTACGAAAGAGTGTGTACATCAGATCATCACTGAAAAAATTGACGGAGCACTGATGATGAGTTACACAGCGCAGAAACTGGCAAACTCTGATATGCAGAACCGTCTTACTGTTGATGTCGTGCCGGGAGCAGTCATGAATCTGCAAATGGGAGTCAATGCGAAGGATAACCGTCTTTTCTTTGGTATCTGGCAAAAGACATTGAAAGAAGTATCGGCGCAGATGGGAGATGAGATTGTTCAGACTTATCTACAGTCTTATGATTCAACAACGCTTTTATCCTACCTTTTTGACCATCCGTTTTATCTGGTGCTTACGATTGCAGCTGTGTTCCTGCTTTTGAGCCTGCTTGTTCTGTATATACAGTCTGTCAGAACCAAAAACAGACAGCTTCAGATATCCAACCAGTTATCAGCTGCGTTGACAGAGGCGAAGAATGCGAATAATGCAAAGCTGAATTTCTTTTCCAAGATGAGTCATGACATCCGTACACCTCTGAATGTTGTTCTGGGAATGACACAGATAGCCAGAAAATATAAGAATGAACCGGCTAAGCTGGATAATGCGTTAGACAATATCACATCAGAAGGTGCATATCTTCTGGCAATGATCAACTCTATTCTGGATATTAACCAGCTGGAGCATGGGCATATTGAATTGAATGAAATACCGTTCAATCCGGAAGAGTGTATGCAGGAAAGCGTTGATATGCTCCGACCACTTGCTGAGAAGAAGGATCAGGTGCTGACAATATCCTGTGGATTTCATAATCATGTGGTAGTTGGTGATTCAGGCAGATTCAGTCAGATCATGGTTAATATTGTATCCAATGCGATTAAATACACGGAGTCAGGAGGAAAGATCACAGTAAGTCTGGACGAACTTGCTGATAACCGCTATCGTTTTACCTGTATGGATAACGGTATTGGTATGACAGAAGATTTCCTTAAACATATCTGTGAAGATTACAGCAGGGCTGAGGACAGCCGTATTTCTTCCAAGGAAGGTACAGGGCTTGGAATGTCGGTTGTAAAGGGATTTACTGAGCTGATGCACGGTACTCTTACAATACAGAGTGAACTTGGACAAGGCTCTACGTTTGTTGTTGAAATTCCATTTGGTGAAGCTACTCCAGAGCAACGTACAACTGTACTGCAATCCCGTGATCAGTCACAGCCGGGTGTTAATTTCACAGGAAAGAAAGCGCTTCTTGTTGAAGATAATGCATTAAATGCAGAGATTGCCATGGAATTGCTGCAAAGCATAGGATTTACGATTGACTGGGCTGAAAATGGTAAAGTAGGAGTTGATAAATTCCAGCAGTCCGGGATAAATGAATATTTTGCAATCTTTATGGATATGCAGATGCCGGTTATGGATGGCGTAGAAGCAACCAGATGTATACGTAACAGTGATCGGAAGGATAAGGATATTCCTATATTTGCAATGACTGCCAATACATTTGCCAGTGACCGGCAGATCTGTATGGAAGCAGGAATGAATGGATATATATGCAAACCGGTTAATTTAAAGGATATGAAAGAAACCTTAAAAACAATATGTTGACAAATGTAATACATACAATATGATATATAAAAATACAAAACAAAATATATAATGAAATACAAATATAATACATTTAATATTCCATTATAT
>CAVBMG010000033.1:0-30746 GCA_963596435.1 Agathobacter sp. | reverse complement strand
TGGTATGTGACTGTTGATCCGGAGTGGTACATGGAGACTTACCCGGAGAACTATTATAAGGCGGTTGAGCTGGGCAACGTGATTCGGCAGTTTCTGGATTATGATGAGAATAACCGGAGCAGGTATGCGGAAGAGTTCGCCCAGAAGTATCTGGGCAAGGGACAGAGGACTTTATATAGATATATGAAGGCTTACGTGGAAGCCAGTGCCTGGGCGATCAAGAAGGGTAAGGAAGACGGCAGGAATTATGACTACTATAAGGTATTCAGTTTATGCCGGAAGCCTAAGCAGGCTGATATGTTTCCAAGCTTTACCCCGGAAGTGAAGCAGCTCATCAAGAATATCTGGTTTAATAAGGAATTTGCTACCAACCGGGGAACAAGGGAAATGCTTTACGACAAGTTACAGCAAATGGCAGCTCTCAATAAATGGGAGAAGATCCCCAGTTATCAGTCAGTGGCAAGATACATCAACTACCTGATGAACGATGAAGATATGTACAATGCATGGTGCCTGGCATCCTATGGAATCAGGGATTACAAGAACCGCCGTATGCTGAAGGGTGTAAGGGATACCAAGTCATTACAGGTAATGGAGATCGTACAGGGTGATGAGCATACCTTTGACTGCTGGGTAGCCTACAAGAACCCTAATGGCAAGGTGACAGCGATCAAGCCGAAGCTGGTAGCCTGGATTGATACCAGAAGCAGGGTGATCATGGGGGATGTGATCTGCAAGGATGCCAACAGCAGGATATTAAAGCAGAGTGTGCTGAAAATGATCTATCAGGACATTGGTGGTGTTCCGAAGTATCTGTTCATTGATAATGGTAAGGATTACACTGCGGAGACAATGACAGGGCGTAAGCGTAATGACAGGAACGGCGAATATAAGAGCTTAATTGATGGAAAAGAGTGCTTTGACCTTGAATTTGATGATAAAGTCAGAGGTTTCTATAAATCAATCGGTATAGTGGATGATCACAGGGCAATGCCATATGAACCATGGAGCAAGGGGCAGATAGAGAGATTCTTTGGCGGTGTATGTAGCAGGTTTACGAAGTGGATGACAAGCTACACCGGAACACTTACGGGGTCCAAGACGATAGCCAAGATAGATAAGAACATAAAGAAGATGCTGGAGAATGACCAGCTCCTTACTATGGATGAGTTCTTTGCTATCTGGTCACAGTGGCTGGAAGAGAAATATATGAACCATGTGCATTCAGAACTGAAGAAGCTGGGTGAAGAGTATAAAACTCCTAAGTCATTGTTTTTGAATGGTGAGAGATACTATAAGCCTGTACCGCCAAAGTCCAAGGCTACCATGCTGATGCTGGAGGACAGACATGTAAGAGTATATGGCACAGGAATCAGGATGTTTAACAATTATTATAGAAGTGTTGAGCTTGCTAATTACATAGACCGGTATGTAGACGTGAAATATGACCCGGAAGATATAACAAGCATATATGTGTTCAATGAAAAACAGAAAATGATCTGTGAAGCAGAATGTCAGGAACTGCTGCAGATAGCCCCACGGGTACATCAGGAGGCGCTGGTAGAACATCGGAAGATGCAGAAGCAGCAGCTTAAACATGACCGGGAGGTACTTGCGGATGCGAACAGACCATTTACAGAGCTGAATGATGAACTGATCGGATTTGATCCAGTGACAGGCGGTATTCCTCTGATGATTGGCAAGAACCAGAAGACACCGAAGGCGCGTGTGGTATCCATGCCGAATGACAGGGCATACAGGGAGAATGATATCTTCCGAAAACAGGAAGAACCAAGGCAGGAATCCAAGGTATTGAGCATGGCAGCCGCCAAGGCATTAAAGAAGATCAAGGCAATCGGAGAAGAGTAGATGTTGAGAAGGGAGAATTATTATGTCAGAGATGTTAAGCAGTAGAGCAACAATAGCAGATAGGATTAATGCCAAGCTGGATGAGGTAGGCATGACCAAGGCAGAATTTTCCAACCTTTATGGCGCCAGCAGAACAGCAGTGAGCAATTACCTGAACGGTAAGCCCAACAGCATGGCTGCACGTAAGATCAGGGAGTTTGAAGAGTTCTGTGAGAACTGGCTGGATGAGCATGGAGAGGCTGCTGTATATGCAGCCGGAGCAGATGGAACAGAGACGCCCGGCACAGTACCGGGACCAATCAGGAAGCGTGATAACTTTGAATCTGCTGATTATATTGGTATTACTGGTCTGTGCAGTCTTTGCCAGGAGACCAGTGATCTTGGTATCGTGGTAGGCAGGTCAGGATATGGCAAGACATATACACTCAGGAACTATGCCAAGCTTCCTAAGGTAATCCATATCGAATGTAATGAGACTATGAACTGTAAGGATATTATCCGCCGTATTGAACAGGCGATAGGGCTTCCCAAAGGTTCTGGCAGCATTGATGAACGAATGGGACGTGTATGCTCTTTCTTTACGACAAATAAGGGATATCTGCTGATTATGGATGAGGCAGACAAGCTCCTGAGCAAATACACAATCAAGAAGATCGAGCTTATCCGTAACATTGCTGACGGCTCCGGTGTGGGTGTGGTACTCGCCGGGGAGCCGGCACTGGAAGCCAGCCTTAAAGCATATGATGAACGGTTTGCTAACCGGATGGGGCTGATCTATAAGCTCCAGGGGCTTACCCGTAAGGAAGTGGAGAAGTATTTCAGCGGTTATGACGTTGAACCGGAGGCGCTGGAAGAGCTGTACCAGAGAGCATGCAACCGTAATACAGGATGTTTCCGATTACTCGACAGGACACTCAATAACGTGATCAGGATTCTCAGAACTTCTGACAAAAATGCAATTACTTATGATGTCCTGAAAGAAGCATCCGGCATGATGATCTTATAGGGGGTGCTGCTATGAGAAGGGTAATCATTGAGGTGAATGGTCCGGCGCAGGATGAGAAAGCGGAAGCAATCAGGGACGCAGTGGACAGGATGTTGCATGATTCTGACATTGTAAATGTCAATGTGTATGCAGAGAAGGAACTGAAAGTAATGTGCATGCTGAACAGGAGGGAACCTGCCTATGTCGAATAAATATGGTGCTATCTATGCGATCGCAAAGAGTCCGCAGCTTGGCATGACGGATGAGGAGCTGCATCTGCTGGTAGGTGGAATGACAGGCAAGGACAGCCTGAAGGAGCTGACCACGCGAGAATTAATGGATCTGACTACGAAACTCCAGGAGATGCGTGACAGTGCATCCGGGAAGAAGGATAAGCGTAATTTTACCCGCAAAGGGAACCGGGCAACAGAGCGCCAGCGCAGGAAGATGTATATGCTGATGAAGGATCTGGGCTGGAACGATAAGCGTGTACGTGGTTTTGCCAGGAAAATGGTAGGGACTGAGACTATTGAATGGCTGAACCATGAGCAGTGTGCCATCCTGATCGAAGGGATGAAGAAGCTCATTGAGGCGGGAGGTAATGCAGATGATAAATAAGGACAGTGATTCCACACAGAGAAGACATATCATCCAGTCAGACAGGAATGGTTTCTATTTTAACATGGCTAGGGAAGGACAGCCGGAAGCCCTGAAATATTTCCGGGAAAAACCGTATGCTGCTGCAGGCGGTTCCCTTCCGGGGAAAGTGAGGATAGGAAAAGTTGGAAGTAAGTAAGGACAAAGTGATTTTTTACGGTAAAAGTATTAATACCGGCGAAACAGTAAGCGGCTGGTACTGGGAGAACAGAGGTGATGGTTATATTATCACACGTGATGAGAGCATACAGCCACCACTGTTCAGAACCCAGGAAGGAGCTGGAGAAGTATGAAATGGGTATTAGGATCAGTTATGGCGTTGATCGCCGCAATAGTATCAGCAATCATGTACATAGCTGTAGGTAGAGAGATGGATAGGGATACCAGAAGTGAGAGATGGGGCGAGGATGACAGGCAGTAAAATAGATTGACCATTTTTCCAACATCAGCAAAATGGTCAAATACTGAGGCATAAAAATAGAATGCCTTTTATGGGCATTCTATTCTATCAAGGACTTTAATTATGTAGTTACCTGTTTTACGAACGATGGCATCAAAATTCTGCAGGGTTACAAAAACTATAAAGTTTGTATCATACCTATTGAGAATAGCATAAATGCCTAAACAGATAATTGTAAAAATAATATTAAATACTTTTCGCTTCATAGAACACATCTCCTCTTGCTTTTTTGTTTCAAGAGAAATGTGTCTGATGCCTAGAGGAAATAAGAAATTAGTGAGGTAATGAGTATGGGAATTAATCTGAGAGAGAAGCCGGTTAATGAAATGGATATGTGCGAACTTGCATACAATGATTGTTATGTAAAGGACAGTCAAGCAATGTATAGGAATTATAGCATTGATATGCCTGCAAGAGAGCTTATAAGAAGTATATATAAATCACAAAATGTAGGAATGCCGTATGAGTTTTGGACGGACGACGAGGTTTTTGATGAGATTATGCTTGATAATCTCCAATATGGATATGATACCGAAGATGGTAGGATTGCAATGTTATATCAGCAGATTTGGAGTAAAGCAGAAATGAGAGAAATTCTTTTAAAAGTATCAAAAGGTGAAGATATTCAGACATTGATATAACAGGCTAAAACTGAGATTTAAGGTGAGTATAGATGGATGAGTTAAGGGAGAATTACTGGAAAGTTATAAGCAGGACAAGAAAGTCTGGTAAGATAAGCCCATCCGTTAGGGAACGGGTTGAGACGCAATGGAAGGCTTATGATGAGGACGTTGTAAAGGAAGCCTTACAGATACATATTAACAGGTATCCTGAATATAAGGAGACCTATACCATTGGGATCATGAGAAACCTGCAGAAGAGAAAACTGTCAGGTGTAAAGCCTAAGAATTCCTTTGGAATGAAAGAGAAGCAGGATTATGATTTCGATGAGCTGGAGCGGCTGCTCCTGAATTGAGGTATTGGCATAAGAAAGGGCGATTAAAGAATTCTTGAGTCGATGCGCACACTGCTGACAGGTAGGCAGGACATCGTTATAAATTGTTGGGGCATATGGAGATTGTGCTTACCATTGTAAGACCCCATATAATGTGTTGAATGTGGCGCAAGCCACAACCCCCTCAACTCTTTTTATAATGCACAGGCACTTAGCTGACAAAGTGCTTGTGCCACATTCAGCACATTAAGGAAGGAGGAGCTTATATGTATAAGATTGTGCAGGGTAATGGCAGCATTACCATCCCGGCTAAGATCCGGGCAAGCCTTGGCATCTCACACAGGGATGCAATGGAGATCCAGGTACAGAAGAATGGAGATATTTTACTATCAAAGTGTGAACCCAGATGTGTATTCTGCAAAGGTACGGAGAATGTGGCAATACGCAGGGGAGTCAGGATGTGTCTGGGCTGCTGGTGGAAGCTGATGGGAAAGGAGGAACCTACAGATGGAACTGAAACAGATGGACAACAGACAGCTGGTGACGGAGCTGATCAGGAAGGATAGTGAACGTGCCAGGCTGGTCAAGGAAGTGACAGAATATAAGAATGAGATCATGGGGCGTGGAGCTGTATTCATGGACAATACCAATACCCGTTTTGCCAAATATTATGGGAATAATGGAAGCTGTGCCGTGACTGATGCGGAGACATTGACCATCGGGGATGACCTGAGACTGAAAAAGCTGCTCCCTGAGGGCGTGTATGAGAAGTTCGTCAAGGTGACACCTACAGTAAAATATGAATATGACAAGAAGCTGGAACAGGCACTGAAAGCGATATTCAAGGGCGAGTATTCCTTTGAAATGACGCTGGACGAGTATCTGTCAGATCCCGGATTATTTCCCCATGAGGTAGATGCAAAACAGAAGAAGGTGCTGCTCAGGAAGTTGTCCGGTGAATATGTTAAGGACAGGAAACTGCTGGAATCCATGTTCGGCAAGGATACATATGAAGAGGAGCTTCTGTACATTTACAGGATCAAGAATGGTGAATTGATCAGAGTGTTCCTGCCTGATGAAGGACTGGATGCACAGATAGAAGAGATCCGTAAGTGCATGATCGTAGAGGTAAGTACCAAGATAACAATAGATGCAAGCGACGTAGAGGAGGAATAGAAATGCCTAAGAAGAAAGCTGATGAAACGGTAGAAACACAGGAAAATAAGGAATGCAAGGAGCCTGAGGCACAGGAAGTCCAGCCGGAAACACAATCTGAACCGGAACAGAAAACACAGCCTGATTCGGAAGCGGAAGCAGAACCGGAACAGGAGAAAGTACAGTTCAGAGTACAGATCAAGGATAAGAAAGTAGCGCTAAGGACAAGTCCGGAGTTCAAGATTGATAACAGTAACCTGTTCGGGATTGCAGACCAGGAAGGAACCAGGTTGTTTGATATCCTGGAAGTAAAGAATGGTTATGGCAGGGTAGCGTATCCGGCAGGAACGTGGATTTATCTGGATGCATGTATTAAGTATTAGGAGGCTGACGGTATGAGTCCGGAATTGATAAAGGAACTGATTGCAGATACAAAACTTCCGGATATCCCGGACCGATACAGGGCAATCGTAGAGATAGTCGGTGTGGAGAATTACATAAGGCTGTCTGATTATGCCAAAGGGGATGAACTGTATTTCCCTAAGGTTGAGAGCATACTGGCACCGGCACGTAACCGGAGGATCAGGAAGGAATACAATGGCTATAATGCCAAGGAGCTGGCGGCAAGGTATAACCTTACCCTGCCCCAGATACTGAATATCATTAAGGGACTGCCTCAGGGAGGTCAGATGGATCTTTTTACATTTGGTAAAGAGGCAGATGTAGATGTGATTTAAGAGGGATGAAATATGGATAGAGATACGAAGTGTGAAGTGATAAAGGCAGTAGCCGCAGGGATGAGCGATGAAGACATTGCGAATTTCGCAGATATGGAACTGGATGAACTGGAAGCGTTTAAACAGGAGAATGCACAGGAGATCGCAGCCAGAAGAAAAGAATGGGAGGAATTCGGATCATGAGTACTGTAATGACAATGAATAACACGAAAGTGATAAGAGGATGCGATATCTCCTACTGGCAGGGGCGTGTAGATTTTGCAAAAATGTATAAGGCAGGCATCCGGTTCATTATTATCCGCGCCGGCTATGGAACTAAGGTGGACAAGTATTTTGTAAGCTATATTGCCGGAGCATTGGCGGCAGGGATATGTGTAGGTGTGTACTGGTTTATCTATGCAAGCAATACACAGGAATCAGAGCAAAACGCTTATGCATGTATAGAGGCGATTGCTCCATATAAGGAATATATAACCTGTGGCGTATGGTGTGACCTGGAATATGACTCTGACAGGAAAGCCGGATACATGTCTAATGCGAAAAGGAGCAGTCTGGTAAAGACATTCCAACAGACGCTGGAGAAAGCGGGATATCAGGCAGGTATCTATGCGAACCAGGACTATGTAAAGAACAAATTTGATCCTGTACTGGTACGTGCATATCCGTTATGGTTTGCCAAGTATTCTAACGATATGGGGACATACGCAGGGAAGGGCAAGGATGGACATCCTTATATCTGGCAGCATACTTCCAGTGGAACAGGAAGCACATACGGAGTGGCGAGCAAATACATTGATCTGGACAGGGGATATTTTGACATCCAGAGAAAACAGACAGTGAATATCCTGGATAATGTACAGACTAATACCGGGACAGTAAAAGCATCCGATAATCCATATACGAAACCAGTGCGCACCATCTTCTATAAGAAGGGACGTTATCTCCAGCGTGGTGATGACATAAAATGGGTACAGTGGAATTTCTGGAGGTGTGGTGTGTATCTGGATGAGAACGGACTTCCAGACAGCACACAGATTGATGGAGCATATGGTATCGACAGTGATACGGCATGTAAGGAAGTACAGCGAAGACTGGGAATGGAACAGACAGGAATCGTAGACGCTGCAATGGTTACAATCCTTGAAAAACTGTAGTTTTCCCGGTATTTATCTTCCTAAAATGCTTACACTAAAAACTTAATAGGGACAGTAGTATTCTTAGAGCATGACATAAGTCATGCTCTTATTTTGTTCCAACCACCCTGGAAGAGAGCAGCCACAGAAGACCTGATACGTAAAGTCAGGGTAAGACAGTAAAAAGAATAAATAAGCGGCTGGAGGCTTACAGAGCTGTGCGTATTTCAGGACGTCATGGATGCGCGGTTGGAACGTGGTGGAGATAAGGCTGATTTGTGAAAAAAGGATTGGAGGACAATATCATGACAGTAACATTACTTGGGTACACGTTGGATTTTCTTTCTGTTATCGGCATTTTGGCAGCGATCGTAATGATCGTAACAGAAATGATAAAGGATTTATGGGTCATCAAAAAGATTCCTACTAAGCTGACCGCACTGATCATATCGGTTGTAGTGGTGGCAGGTGCGATGGTGCTGTATCTGAATGCATCACATACAGCTTTCATGTGGTGGTACATGGTCGGTGCTTTCTTTGCTGCTTTTATCGTTGGGTATTTAAGCATAAACGGATGGGAAGCCCTGTATTCTATCTGGAAGAGATTTGTCCCCGGTCCTGATGAAAGGAAATAGCGTATGAACAGTGGGGCGATCTATCTGGGGACAGAACAGTTTATAACACTGGTAACTGTACTCAGTATATGCGGGGCGGTCCTGGTATTCCTGATCAAGCATTCTTTCAACCAGATCAATAATGGGATAGCTGGTAACAGTACCAGGATTGAAGCAATCAAGAGTGACTTGCAGCAGGATATCCAGAAGAACCATGACAAGGTAAATGAGAGAATCAACAAGCTGGAGGATAAGACCAATGCGGATATCACGGAGCTTAGGCAGAACCTGAACGATATCAAGGGTGATTTCGCTACGACATTTGTCCTCCGGGAGGATTTCTTCCGTTATATGAACAGTATGGAAGAGAACATTAAGGACACAAACAGTAAAGTAGACAAGATTCTGTTGATAGTAACAGATGGGGACAGGAGAAAGAACAATGGCACTGAATGAGAGAGAATTGCAGGAAGTCCAGCAGAATAAATCCATCCGTGGATATATTGTAAGGTGCCTTGTAAAGGGCAGCAATAACAGTGCAATTACCAAGCATATCTCCAATGCATTATTTGTACAGGGCATGATAATGAGTCCTGACATTGGCAAATATGTGGATTATCTGGTAAATGGCGGCTATGTGGAGTTTGCAGACAAGAAGATCAAGGCGTATACCTCGTATGCAGATGATGCAATCATTAAGCTGACCAATAAGGGCATCAACCTGGCAGAAGGTACGATCACTGACCCCGGCGTGGAGATCTGATATGGGCAAGCAGAGGAACAGGACAAGGACAAACTCATCAGTAGAGCAGCTTCCTGCTGACCTGAAGCTGGAAGTTGATTGTATGCTTGGTGATTACAGGAACACATATGACAGTATCTGTAAGTACATTAAGGAAAATGGTTACAGCATATCCCGGTCATCCCTGTGCCGGTATGCCAAGAAGAGTGAGGCTGCTTTTAACAGACTGAAGCAGGCACAGGATCAGACTGAAAAGCTGGTATCTTATATCCGGAGTAATCCGGATGCAGATTTTACGGAGCCTGCAATGAAGATACTGACAGCCGGCTTGATCGACAGACTGGCAACTGCGGAAGAAGAGTTTGACACGATGCCGCTTGATAAGGCAGGACGCCTGGTAGCATCGCTTGCGAGGACCAAGACCTATAAGGATAAGGTAAGGCAGGATATGCAGAAGAAGGCAGACCTGGCACTGCAGGAGATGGAATCCGACATTATGTCTATTATAAAGCAGGATGAACAGTCTGCAGCACAGATGAAAGAGGTATTGGAGAAGGCAAGGGCAAGGATGATGGCAGAATGATAGATATTAATGACTGGATTGACCGTCTGGGTGAAGAGGACGATACGGAGATCAAGGATAATGAGAAGTATCAGCACGAACTTTTTATGAAGTATGTTCTCAGGAAAAATGACAAATTCCATGCAAAAAGAACGGAACTGGCGGGACAGTACCGACAGGATCCATCCAGATTATTTGGAGAAAAAGGGCTGCGCAGACAGTTGGCAGCTTTTGACCTGTCCTATTTTGGCAGGGCATATCTGCAGCACTTCTTCGAAAGGGAATCGCCGGCATTCCATGAGGAGCTGGATGATACATGGTGCAAGGGTGTCATGAAGGGGCTGGATCCTTATATGGATTATAAAGAAATAGATAAAAAGAACGGCAGCCACAGCGCTATAGCAGCACCCAGAGGACATGCCAAGTCCACGAACTTCACATTCAAGGATACGCTGCATGCAACCCTGTATAAATACAAGCACTATATCATGATTATTTCTGATTCCTCCGAACAGGCAGAAGGATTCCTGGATGATATCAAGACGGAACTGGAAGATAACTATAACATCATTCAGGATTTCGGGGAGCTGAAGGGTGATAAGGCATGGAGAAGCAGTGTCCTGATCACACAGTCTGATGTGAAGCTGGAAGCCCTTGGCTCCGGCAAGAAGGTCAGAGGACGAAGACACAGGGCATGGAGACCTGACCTCATCGTTCTGGATGATATTGAGAATGATGAGAACGTACAGACTCCGGAGCAACGCAGGAAGCTCAGCAGTTGGTTCTATAAGGCAGTTTCCAAGTCTGGTGATACGTACACGGATATCATGTACATCGGTACGATCCTGCATTATGATTCGCTGCTATCCAATGTCCTGAAGAACGCTGAATATGAGACAAGAACATATCAGGCACTGATCTCAGAAGCAGACAATAAGGAACTGTGGGAGCAATGGGAAGCTATTTATACGAACCTTTTTGATGAGAAGCACAAGGAGAATGCAGAGACCTTTTATAAAGCGCATGAGGCAGAAATGCTTGAGGGTACACAAGTACTGTGGCTGGAGAAATGGTCATATGTAGAGTTGATGAAGATGCGGATCACAGAAGGAATCGCAGCTTTTAACTCAGAAATGCAGAATAATCCCATTGATCCTGAGAATGCAGATTTCAATGAAGAATGGTTTGATTTTTACGATGATGGACCGGAACCGGATTTCAGTAAGCCCAATTTTGTGATCGTAGGGGCGAATGACCCGTCACTTGGAAAAAATAAGAAGTCAGATACTTCATCCATCATTGACCTGGCACTGGACCTGAATACCGGATACATGTATGTCTATGATACATCAGTGGAGAAACGAAAGCCAGATGTCATCATAGATGATGTGATTGAGACACACCGCAGACATAAGCGGGATATCGGTAAGGGATATTATAAGTTCGGAGTCGAGACTGTGCAGTTCCAGTATTTCTTTAAAGAGGTCATGGCTGCCAAGGTATTGGAAGCAGGGGAATACATCCCGATAGAAGAGATACACTCCAACGTGAACAAGGTAGTCCGTATCAGGAGCCTACAGCCCTTTATCAAAAATAAATGGCTGAAGTTCCGGCATAAGGACAAGGAACTGTTGAAGCAGCTTACAGAGTTCCCAATGGGGAAAAATGATGATGCTCCGGATGGTCTCCAGATGGCGGTATCTCTGGCACAGATGGTCAGGACTACTGCTGGAAAGACAGAATATAAAAGTGTCCTCAGGAGACGTTCAAGATTTGGAAAAGGAGCTTGGTAATGGCAAAAAATAAGAAGAAAAAGGGCAAAGTTAAACCATTTGACCCAGCCCTTGATACAGGAGAGAGAAGACCTGTCACCGCCGTAGTAGCGGTCGGAGACATTAATGATAAATATTCAAGCTATCCATCCAACGCACTGAATCCCAGGAGACTTGCAAGGATATTCCTGGAAGCAGATCAGGGTGATGTAATGAGCCAGATGGAGCTTTTTGAGGAGATTGAGGAAAAGGATGCCCATGTGATGAGCCAGATGCAGACACGCAAGCTGGCTGTGACAGGGCTTGACTGGAACTTACAGCCTGCAGGTGAGACTGACAGGGACAGGGATGTTGCGAACTTTGTGGAGCGTAAGATCAGGAAGATCCCAAGGCTCAGGGAAGTCATGCTGGATATTCTTGATGCCATAGGCAAGGGAATATCCATATCAGAGATCGACTGGGAAGTTGATGCGGCAGGAATGTATGAGATAGCAGGTGTCGAGTGGGTACATCCTAAGAAGCTTACCTGGGATTATCTGACAGATGAACTGAAGATATGCACGAAGGAATATCCTTCCGGAATATCTCTTCCGGAAAATAAATTTGTAGTACATAGATATAAAGCACGTTCCGGACATCCGAGCCGGGCAGGGATATTAAGGGTCGTGTCCTGGATGTATTTATTTAAAAACTACGATGTCAAGGACTGGGTGTCTTTTTGCGAGGTATTTGGGATGCCCCTGAGACTTGGCAAGTACAGCGCAGCAGCATCCAATGAGGACAAGGAAGCCCTGGCAGAGGCGATCATTAACCTGGGAACGGATGCAGCGGGCATCATCCCCGATTCTGCCCAGATTGATTTTATTGAAAGCAATAAAACGACCAGTGCAGAGATCTATGAGAATCTGGCAAGGTACTGCGATGAGCAGATATCTAAAGCAATTGTGGGGCAGACATTGACCGCTGATACAGGCGGTGGCTCCTATGCACAGGGCAAGGTACATGCGGATGTAAGAAGGGATCTGACCATTGCAGATGCGCAGTCTTTGGCAGAGACGATAACGGAGAGCATTGTAAGACCACTTGTGTTGTATAATTTCGGTCCGGATGTAGGTTATCCGGTATTCCAGTTTGACTGTAAAGATCCGGAAGACCTGAAACAGACTGTAGATATCTATAAGATACTGTCTGTGGATATGGGGCTTGCAATCCCAAAGGATCATTTGTACAGCAAGTTCGCAATCCCTGAACCAGAAGAAGGGGAAGCAGTCCTGGAACCGTGGAAAATCCATCAGACAATGATGCAGCCCCTGAAGTTAAAGGATGATATCCCATATCGAAGAGAGCAGGAACAGCTGGATGGAATCATAGAGCAGGCTACAGGAATGAGTGAGCCACTCTTTCAGAAAATGTTCGATCCGATTCTCAAAATACTTGGCAAAGAAACAGACCTGAAGGCATTGAAAACGAAGCTGGAAGACCCAAAAGAGCTGAAGAAGCTGCTTGACCAGATGGACAGCCCGGAATTACAGGATATGCTCTTACAGGCTATGTATCTGTCAGAGCTTATGGGAAGGGGCAATAACTGATGAAGGTGAAATATGGGAGTGCAGAAGACTTCATATTCAAGAGTGCGGCAGAGTTTTTGAGCAGTAAGGAAGCAGTCCCCATGGAGGTATATAAGGAGCTGGAAAAGAAGTCAAGGGACAGGGCATTCTCAGTAAGCCATTATACCAGTGCAGAAGTGCTGAACCAATTCCTGAGGGAGCTTGTGGATGCAGTGGAAGACGGCACGACTTATGATACATTCCTTGAAAATATGAATACATTCCTGGAAAGAAACGGATATACAGCAGTAAATCCCTGGCATGCAAGCGTGATCTTTGATACGAATGTCCAGACAGCATATAATGCCGGACACTATGAGGCTATGCAGAAATCCAAGAAGTACAGACCATACTGGTGGTACAAGACGGCAGGTGATGATGATGTGAGACCGACACATGCAGCTATGCAGGATAAGGTCTATGCAGCAGATGACCCTATCTGGAACATATGGTATCCACCAAACGGTTACAAGTGCAGATGCATGGTAGTTTCTCTTACAGAGGAACAGGTAAAGCGGATGGGACTGGAGGTATCATCCATGCCACCAACATCACTGACTGAATTTGGAGACATTCCCGTGTTCCCGGATAAAGGATTTTCCAATAATCCGGCGACTACTCCATGGAAGCCGGATATATCCAAATTCAATGAAACGTTAAAATCAATTCTAAGCGATTAAGAAGACTGGTTGTGGGATTGGAAGGGAAAAAGGTTTTGACCATGTTTCCACGCGTTATAACGCGTTTCCACGCTATATTAAGGAGGCACATGGATGGAAGCAAAACAAACGAATTACATTTATGCCCTGACGAACGATATCGGGCAGTGTCCGGAAGAGGTAAAAATACTCCCGGTCGGGACTGTTAACTCTGAAAAAGGTGATTTCATTGTTGATCAGGAATCTTACAAAGAGATGAAAGCAGAAATGCAGCGCAGGGGCATAGATATAGTGATTGACTATGAGCATCAAACGCTGAAGGATGTCCAGGCTCCAGCTGGTGGATGGGTAAAAGATCTGATCTATACACCGGAAGCCATTGTTGCCAAGGTGGAATGGACACCAAAGGCAAAGGAATATCTGAAGAATAAGGAATACCGCTATTTAAGCCCGGTCGTGCTGACCAGAAAGAGCGATTCCAAGGCGGTAGTGCTGCATAGTCTGGCACTTACCAATACACCGGCGATTAATGGGATGTTCGCAATCGTGAACTCCGTTGATTTTGATACACATAACACACCAACAGGAGGTAAAGATATGGATTTACAGAGAATTAAGGAACTTTTAGGACTTCCGGCTGAAACCCCGGAAGAGGATGTAATGAATGCATTGACAAAAGCGCTTGAAAAAGCGAAAGATGCACCAGATCCTAAACCGGAAGAGGACAAAGAAGTTGTAGCAAACAGTGTTATCCTTGGTTTGCTGGAACTTCCGGCTGATTCTAAGACTGAGGATGTCACAACTAAGATCATGGCGTTGAAAGCAGGTGTGAGCCAGCGTGACCAGGAAATGAAGGAGACACTGGAACGCCTGAAACAGAAAGAAGCAGATGATGCAGTCATGATGGCACTGAAAGCAGGCAAGATTACCGCAGCACAGAAGGACTGGGCTAAGGAATATGCACTGAAAGACAGAAAGGGCTTTGATAGTTTCGTAGAGAAGGCACCGGCAGTAGTACCGGTTGGCAAGCTGGATACTACGGAAGCACCCAAGGCGAAGAAAAAATTTGAAGTTGATGAATTTATCCTGAAAGCAACAGGGCTATCTAAGGAAGATTTAGAGAAATATGCAGATAAGGAGGAGTAGGACATGATGAACAGAGTTGGAAATCAGAGAGTCGAGGGCATTAACATGAATGCTCCGGTCGCTGCCGGGGAATTGATCCAGAAGACCAATATGGTCGCACTGAATGCAGATGGATATCTGGTAAAAGCAACCAAGAAGGAAGGTCTTACGGTAGTGGGCATCGCCACAAGTGATGCAGATAACAGAATGGGCAGTGACGGCGATGAGACAGCATCTTTCCAGTCCGGCGGTTTTGTATTCAGACAGGATGGTATCAAGGAGACTGACCTCATGAAGACAGCTTATATCAAGGATACAGAGACAGTAACTACCAGTTCGGTAAGTTCTTCCAGGGTTGGTAAGCTCATTGAGGTCGATGGAACATATGCAACAGTATTAATTCAGCCATAGGAGGGTAAAGGACATGATTATTAACAGTGCGAACCTGCAGGGGTTACGGGTTACATTTTCAGCTGCTTTTAATAAGGCACTTGAAACAACGACAACACAGAAGGAAAAGATTGCTACTACGATCCCAAGTACATCGAAGTTAAATACATATGGATGGCTTGGCGATTTCCCACAGATGAAGGAGTGGATTGGTGAACGTGAGATCCAGAACCTGTCTGAAAAGGCATACAACATCATGAATAAGCATTTTGAAATGACTGTTGGTGTTAACAGGGATGATATTGAGGATGACAACCTTGGCATGTATACGCTGCAGATGCAGCAGATGGGACAGTCTGCCAAGGAACATCAGGACATTCTGGCTATCGGGATGCTTCCGGGTGGATTTAAAGGTCTTGCATATGATGATAAGCCATTTTTCGCAACTGATCATGCAATCGGTGATAAGACATACAGCAATAAGGGAACTGCCAAGCTGTCTGCTGAGAGCTATGGGGCTGCAAGGACTTCCATGTCAAGTATCCGCAATGAAAGAGGTACGGCACTTAACATTAAGCCCTGTCTGCTGGTAGTGCCTCCAACATTGGAAGCAGAAGCAAGAAAGATCCTGACAGCAGAGCTGATCGAAGGTACTACTAATCCATGGAAGGGAAGTGCGGAGCTTCTGGTGGATTCCAATATCGTAAATGATGAGTATCCTGATAACTGGTTCTTACTTGATACATCCAAAGCAATCAAGCCGGTCATCTTCCAGCTGCGTAAGAATACAAAGTTCGTGTCACTGGTCAATGAAAATGACACGAATGTATTCAGCAAGAATCAGTACCTGTACGGTGCTGATGGACGTTATAACACAGGATACAGCTATTGGCAGCTTGCATACGGCTCTACAGGGGAAGTTTCAGGCTGATAGATACAGGAGGACAGAATGGGATATTGTACCGTTGGTGATGTAAAGGACCTTGTAAAAGAGGATATGTACAATACGATAATCGGATGTGAATATCTGGATGAGGAGAAAGCGGAAGAAAAGGCAGCCAAGATTGACGAACTGACAGAAAATGCCATTGCTGATGCAGATGCTGAGATTGACGGATATCTTTCCAAACGGTACAAGCTCCCGTTTGAAAACCCGCCCGGAGTACTGAAGAAGTTCTCCAAGGACATAGCAGCGTATAACCTGGTATCCAGAATTGGTATTGACGAACAGGACAGGGATAAGACCTATCTGACCAGATATAATGCTGCAATCAAGTTCCTGACGCTGGTAGCAGAGGGCAAGATAGAGATAGGTGCGTATACACCGGAAGTCAATTCTGCTGTGGGATTCCACATGCAATCCAGCAACCGGATATTCAGTCGTGACAGCATGAAGGGGTGGTAGGATGTCCAGCATTCAGGTTGAAGTTGCAGGTGATTATAGTGCATTGCTGAAGGAGATTGCCAGACTGGAGAATGTGGATACAGAAGAGGCAATGGCAGCGATTGGCGAGGGTCTCCGTGAATCGACTGTACGGCGTTTCGACACATCCACAGCCCTTGACGGCAAGAAGTGGAAAACATCAATCAGGGTAAAGGAAAAGGGTGGAAAGACTTTGCTCAAACGTTCCAATCTCCGCAACTCCATCCATACAGAATATGATGCAACGGGCATGGCAGTTGGTACTAACAGCATTTATGCAGCAACGCATCAGTTTGGGGATCCACGCAGGGTCATCAGGGCAAAGAAAAAGAAGTACCTGAAATTCCAGATAAATGGACAGTGGGTATCTCCGAAGAAGGTAGTAGTCAATATACCGGCAAGACCGTTCCTTGGAATATCCGAAGGGGATGACAAGGATATCAGGTCGATACTGGATACCATGATGAAGGGGAAGTAAATGTATATACAATGCAGGGATACTCTTATGGAGTGTCTTTTGAAAACAAAGCTTGATAAAAAGCGGATATTCACATCCAGAAAGTTATTGTCCTTATGCAATGAAAGCCGTGTAGGGGGAATCCTTTTTGAAGGGGATGGGCTGAAAAGCAATCCATCCAAACGAATCTATGAATCTGAGGACGGACGCAGGAAACGCAGGAAGAAATATGACCGTGAAGTGAGCTTTACTGTCGTGATCGGGGAATATGACATAACGAAAGTGCAGGAACTGTATGATATATTTCTCCGGGAACTGCCGACCGGTATCTACGTGGATGGGAATTATGTAGGAATTGAGCCTACAGAGGCTGAATGGTTTGATGATGAGGACACAATCCTGAAAGCCAAGGCAGCCGTACAGGTCAAGATCGTCTGTAAAGGCGGTGTGTATAAAGATACAGAGTTTGGTCATATCAGTGATGTTGAAATCAATGCGCAGAAGGAGAATGAAGATGGCTAAAAGGGAAGCAATGGCTGCTGATCCTGCACTGGAAATGAAGACAGCCGGTGAGTGGAAGAAACAGCTGGGAACAAAAGAGCATATCTTTACCGGCACCTGTGTACGTGCCGGGATCAGGAAAGATACACAGATCACACAGAAGGAATATGAAGAGGCAGTGAGCAGCTTCTTATCTGGAACGGGAGGCAGACATGTTAAATGATGTAGTACATAAAATATCGGATGGGCTGATGGGTTTTGGAAACTCGAACGGCACAGGCGTGCATATTAAGATTGGCGCAAGTGCAGTGCGGTCTTTGGAACCTATCACCATAACCAGCAGCAAGAAGCTGGATTATATAAAGAACAAATTAGGGTTAAGCCCGCTGACGGATGCCGTTATGGATTCTATAGAAAATGGTGCATCCAAGATCATCTGTATACCGGTCGTACCCGGAAAGGATGGTACAGTTTCTGTCATTGAACCGAGTGTAACAGAAGAATCCGGCTCAGTATCCGTAACAGGAAAACCCAATAATGCTTTTGAGATTGTGGTAGTGATAACCGGGCAGGGAGTCTTAAATACAGCAGCATTTAAGTATTCCATCAATGGTGGTTATACCTATTCTGAGGAGCTTACAGTACCTCTTGGAGGCACTTATGAACTTCCAGATACAGGAATTACGTTGTCATTTACAGTAGATGGTGAGAAATCCTTTAAGGTAGGTGATACATACAAGTGGTCAACGACAGCTCCGCAGCTTACCAATGAAAATATCCTGAATGGGATTGATCTGGTGAAGAATGTGAAGGCAGAAGCCGAACTGGTGCATGTCGTAGGCTGCAGCAATGCAGATACGTGGGCAGCAATCTCTACCTTACAGTCTACGCTGCAGACTCAGTACCACAAACCGCTGATGTTTGTACTGGAAGCCTTTGAACCTGATACAGGAGAGTCAATGGCAGACTATGTGAAGCGTCTGGTAAGTGCCAGAAAGCAGGTTAAGAACTTTGAAATCCAGGTCGTACCATCCAGGGCAATGTACATCGGTATGGATGGGATCACAAGGAACATCAATCTTGCATCTGTAGTGTGCGGTATGTATGGCAGGACAGCAGTTAACCAGTCGATTGGACAGACAGCTACTATGGCGATCAGTGAGGACAAGCTCCTGAAACTTTTACCGGAAGGAATTACGGATGATGTGATTGACGAGCTGGATGATAATGGTTATCTGACTTTCAGACAGTATGACGGACTGGAAGGCTACTATGTGAACAATGCAAGGACACTGGGACCGGAAGGAACGGATTACAAGTATGCTGAAGATGCAAGGGTAGTAAATAAGATCATCCGTGAGACACGCAAGCAGGCACTGCTCCAGCTCCAGAGTGACATTGATCTGGAGAACCCGACAGCAGACCTTCAGGCAAAAGTGGAGTTCATCAAGGCACCTCTGGATACCATGGTGAATGATAAGGAAATCTCCAGTGTTGAGGTAACGGTTCCTGATGATGCAGCAGAATCCATTTTGATGGAAGAAAAGCTGTATCTGACTGTGCGGTATGTGCAGCGTGGGATTATCCGGAGCATTGAGGTAGACGTGGGTAAGAGCAACCCATATGCATCATAGGAGGTAGGACATGTTAAAGGTAAATGGAAAGACCTATGACTGGGGAGACGTTGATTTAAAACTCCCAGGTGTAACAACAGAGATAGAAGAGATCAGTTATGATGATGAACTGGAGAAGGAACTGGTCTACGGACATGGTAAGCTGCCAAGGGGTTACGGTACAGGAAACTATAAGCCAACAGGCAAGATCTCGATGTTGCGAGATGATTTTGAGGCTATTTTGGATTATTGCAAAAGCAATGGAATCCCATTTTATAACCTTACGTTCCCAAAGATTGTTGTATCTTATGCAAATGGAGACGGATCCATTGCAACAGATGTACTGAATAATGTATCTTTCTCCAAACGTTCCATGAAGGCAGCGAATGGGGATAAGAGCTTCAAAGTAGACCTTGACCTTATCATTGCCGGTAAGATTGTATGGAATGGGAATGATCCTGTTTAATCTCATAATAATTGTCAAAATGGAGGGACAGATATGTCAGAATTAATGAACGCTACGGTAAACAATCAGAATACAGAAGCAAAGAGTGCAAGTGTGCCGGATGTGTTAAGTGAAAACGGATATAAGAGTAAGTATGGTCAGGTGTGGCAGATAGATATTACTCTGGATCAGGATGATGATAATGAAGGACGCGTCCTTAAATTCATGTTCAGGAAGCCTTCTACAGCATCTTTTAACAGGTACATGAAGACTGCATCCAAGAATATGGCTACATCAACAGAGACTTTTGTAATGGACAATATCGTTGATGAGCAGAGAGAAAAGCTGAAGAAAGAATGTGAATCCTATCCCGGACTTGCACTCAACATCGGACAGAAGCTGCTGGGCGTGATCGGGCTTGGTGACAATATAAATTTCAGGAAACTTTAGAGTCGGAACTGGAAGAACTGAGGGGTAATATCATTGATGCTGGAAGGCTTGAAATACTCAGCTTTCTTCCAGAATCGGTTCTAAAGGGAGTAGATCTTGACGCGATTGATCCGATGGAATTTATGAGGTATCTGGCACAGGCAAGATATTTACAGGAGGTATGGAAGAATGTAATTGCCAGTGCAATAGCGAAATTAGTACCACAAAAATAAGGAGCCGGTCAGAACTCCAGCTCCTTATGGAAAATCCAGTGTTTATAAAGTTTAGTTGCATTAGCGGTTGAAGCTAACAAACTGTTTGTTGCGGTCTTTGGATATTTAGATCTTGAATCAGTCCAACCTGACCATACGAGGTAAGGAAATGAGTAAATGAATAAAGGCAGTATAAGCAGAATTCCTATACCAAAAACAAGTACACTTATGCATACACCGGCAACTACAAGATACCACATTACCATAAATGCCATACAATCACCTCTTCAACCTGATTATAGCATGGAGGAAAAGGATAGGCAATGGGATTTGAATCATTATACAAACTAAGCGTCATCATGCAGGTAGTTGATTCTGTAAGTGGTCCTATGCAGAACATTGGTCAGGCAACACAAAGTAATGTAAGCGGTATAGATAAATTATCCCAGTCTTTTGCCAACATGCAGAAAACTGGGGTAGTCATGGCAGGAGCTGGGTTACAGCTTGCAGAAGCACTTACGGCGCCTGTCACGGCAACCTTTGATACGAAAAGGGCAATATCAGAGCTGTCTTCTTTGGGAGTGGAGCAGCTTGGAATGATGGAGCAGGCAGCAACGGATTTCAGCTCAACATGGGCAGGAACAACAAAAGCTGACTTCATCACGGCTGCTTATGATATTAAGTCTGGTATTTCTTCCCTGACGGATGAAGGCGTTGCAAAATTCACAGAGCTATCCGGTATTACGGCAACAGCAACCAAATCATCTATAGCGACCATGACCAGTTTATTCGCAACCGGATATGGTATCTATAAAGATTATTACAAGGATATGTCGGACATTGAATTTGCGGAAATGTTCAGCTCCGGCATATCGGAATCAGTTAAGCAGTTCAAGACTAATGGCAACGAAATGGCTGCGGCAATACAGACCCTGGGAGCATCTGCTACTAACGCACAAGTGCCTTTGGAAGAACAGTTATCTATCCTGGGTATGCTGCAGGCAACAATGTCAGGATCAGAAGCAGGTACAAAGTACAACGCATTTCTGAGAAGTGCAGCCAAGGGCGGTAAGGCATTAGGGCTGGAATTCATGGATGCGAATAATCAATTGAAAAGTATGCCGGAGATCCTGGATCTGTTACATAGTAAGTTTGGAGATACGATTGATGCTGCTGAAAAGATGCAGATACAGGAAGCTTTTGGAGACTCTGAGTCTGTTAAGCTGATTGATCTGATGTATAACAAAACGGATGCTCTGCAAAGCAACATCGTATCCTTGTACGGAACTTTGGGAGAAGGAACTGAAGCCACCAAGAAGATGGCAGATGCCATTAACAGCAGTGATCCGGCACAGTTCGAACTGATCAAGCAGAAAGCCCAAAACATGGCTGAAACGATCGGTAACATCGTGACACCTACTGTAATGTCGTATGCGACAAAGGTAGGAAGTGCGATAGATAAAGCTTCAGAATGGGCATCCAGCCATGAACAGGTAGTTACTGTTATATTTAAAATATTGGCTGCATTGGCTGCATTTTTGTTAGTCGGCGGCACTGCAATATCAGTAATTGGATTTATCGGAAGCACAGTTACCAAGGTAATCCGGATAGGAATATCAGCATTTAATTTTATCCAGGAATTTGCAGGGACTGTACGGATGGGAATGACGGTGGTGAGAGCATTTGGAACTACCCTGCTGTCATTCCTGAGAACAGCACTTATAAGTATCATATCCGCAATGCAGCCTGTGATCGCAAGCGTGTGGAGCTTTACAGCAGCATTGTTGGCAAACCCGATAACATGGGTGGTAATCGGGATTGTAGCACTGATAGCAGCAATCGTACTGTTATATAACAAATGCGAGTGGTTCCGTAATCTGGTCAATAACCTGGCTTCAGTAATTGTAGGAGTTCTTGGAAAAGGGCTGAATGTTGTAAAAGGCATCTTTACGTCCCTTGGAAGTGTAATAGGCACTGTAATGAATGCAGCTAAGGAGACGGTTGCTGAAAAGCTCAACAATATGAAAGATGCTTATGAACAGAATGGCGGTGGAATCAAAGGAATAGCTGCAGCGGCAGTTGAAGGAGTAAAGGGCATTTATACAGCAGGATTTACCTTCCTAGATAAACTGACAGGAGGCAAGCTTACCGAGATCAAGAATAAGTGGTCAGAAAGATTAACACCTGTAAAAGAGATTACTGATACTGTGATGGATGCAGCAAAGGACACAGTTGTTGAAAAGCTCAACAATATTAAGAATGCATATGCCCAGAACGGTGGTGGCATCAGGGGAATAGCTGCTGCAGCAGTTGAAGCAGTAAAGGGCTATTATACAGCGGGATTCACTTTCGTGGACAACCTGACAGGCGGTAAACTGACAGCAATCAAGGCAAAGTTTGCGGATGGCATAAACGGAATAAAGACCAAGATTACAGACAGCATAAGCTGGTTTCGCACGTCAGGAAGCAAGATCATGGATACGTTTACTGCTGGCATTAAAGAAGCTGTGAATAAACCTGTAGAGGCTGTAAAGAGCGGTCTCCAGAAGATCAGGAACATGTTACCGTTTTCTGATGCCAAGGAAGGACCTCTCAATCAACTTACTTTATCTGGTACAAAGGTTTTAACAACACTTACATCCGGTATTGAGAAAGTTGAGAATGTTCCGGCTGAAGCTGTAGAGAAATCATTTGAAAAGATTGACATGACAGCCAGACCTAAGGAAGAACCCAGACCAAGGACTGAGGATTCTGAACTGGAAACAGATGAAGAACCTGGACAGAGAAGCACAACATCCAAGAGACGTACAATTATTGAGAAGTTGATCTTGAATGTGGATCCTAAATCCATTGATGAGTTGAGCAAACTGCTGAAGCTTGTTGATGAGATCGAAGATTACGTGAACAGCAATAATGATGATGACGGGTTAGAACCTGCATAGGGAAAGGGGAGAAAAGCATGATATATTTTGATGATGACAGCATTAAGATAGGGGGTGTGATTCTCCCTGGAATCTATAAGAGCATGGAAGTGAACCATGATGCACAGGTGGATGAGCAGGAAGTGGAAGGCTCATCCAAAAAGCCGAAGCAAGCCACAGGATATGATGATGCCAAGGTAACCATTGAGATATCCCTAAGGGATTCTGAAACGGTTACAAAGGAAGATAAGCTATTGACGATACAAAATATGTTCAAGGCAGAGAACCAGTCCGTTCCTATAGTCCATGAACTTGTAAGTGTGCATTCGTCAGTCCGTGGGATTAGCAAAGTAATTGTCAAAAATATGACATCAAAAGAAACAAATAAAAAGGATGAGATTGTTGTGAATCTGGAACTGATGCAGTACGAGACTATGACAATCAAGGCATCCAAAGGAAAGAAGTCAGGAAGTTCATCATCTTCCGGGAATAATCTTTCCGCTGATTATAAGAACTATCTGCAGAACAACAGGGGAAAAGCACCTAAGAAAAGCAATAAGACAAGTGCTTCCCCGATAGCAGAAGACAGGTGATTGTATGGAGCAACAGGAATTATTTTATCCTGATCTGCTGGTAACGATAGGGGATTACCAGTTTGATCAGGGAATAACGTTGAAGGCATGCATTGACAGGAACCGTCCATTTGACTGGGGGAAGATAAGCTTCAGTAATCCATACAAAGAACACATACAGGTGCAGGCACAGGATGAGATAAGCATCCAACTTGGATATGATGGAGAATTACAGGAGGTATTTGTTGGCAATGTCGTAGATGGTTATGATGGGTATAACTCTATGAATGAGATCATGTTTAAAGATCGAACGTTGAAACTTGAAAAGACATATATATCAGGAACATTTATAGGATGTACGCCACAGGATATATTGCTGGAAGGGCTTAGACTTGCTGGTATAGAAGAATACCATCTTAGCCAGACACAATATGTTCCACTGACAGTCACGATAAAGAACAAAAACATGATCCAGGTCTTAAAGCAGATCAATAATGCATGGGGACTTGACATTAAGAGTGGCTTTATAAAAGGTGTGTTCTACTGGGGAGAAACCCCAGAACAGTCAGAAATACTGGAGTTTGAATATGCCAATAATATTATATCCCTGGATAAGGTCAACAATCAGTGGGAGCTGGTAACAGTATCCATTCCAAGCCTGCAGCACAGCCAAAAGATACAAGTTACACATCCGAGGCTTTCAGGAATTTTTGAAACGGAAAAGATTATATTCATGACCAATGATGCAGGGTTCATAAGGACCAGGATATATTTTGAAGGGACACCATTATGATAGAAGATCTGATAAAAGAAATAACCAAGGAAGTAAAGAATAAATATCCCCAGGTGGAAGTGCCGGGAGCTATGAAAGCAAAGATTATGTCAGCGCAAAAAACAGAGGATACATATATACAGAATGTGTTCCTAGCTTTGGCAGAGGGTGGAGACCGCAGGGAGTATATTCTGGAACTTCCAATATATGTATATTCTGTGCAGATATTGGATAACACTGGAAACGTTTTAACAGATTATCCCATACTTCCAGGGCTGAAAAGTACAAAAAAACATGAACCGGGAGATACGGTTACAGTGGTATTTACCGGAGGAGAGATAAAACCAGTCATAGTGGGAGGTTGATTTATGGTTGATATCAAACTGGATGATGACTGGCAGCTGACACCGGCAGCCACCGGGGATGCCCCAATTACAGATGATGAGGCAGGCTTCTTACAGACACTACAGATCGAAGCGCTGACACAGGAAGGGGAACTGTTCTATGATGAGGAGTTTGGATGGAGCCTTTTAGACTTTATCCATCAACAGGACAATGAACTGACCAGAATTGAGATATCCAGCAGGATAAGACGGAAGCTGACAGCGCATGAAGAAATCGTTCCTGATTCGGTTGAAATCAGCCAGGAGTGGACAGACGATCTTCTGAATATCTATATTAAATTTCAATTAATATCTGGTACGCAGCAGAGCCTTACTTTGAGCCTGAACCGTGTACAAGTGGAGGTAACAGTATGATTAGCAATAACATTCTGGATGAAATTTTCCCAGTCCCGGAACTGGATGAACTAAAAGAAGCCAAGATACAGGAACTGAATGATGCAGGATTTTGTATCACTAATTTTAATTCAGGCGGCGTATTCCATACACTGATGATGATTATGCTTCAGATATACATAGAGTTTATCAAATTCTTTAGAACCGTATTGAACCAGATGTATGTAAAACATGCTACTGGTCAGTGGTTGGAGCTTAGAGCCGGTGATTATTCAAAGACCAGAAAGCCGGCATCTAAGACATACGGAGTATTGATGTTGAAGTGTACAGATTCACATACTTCTCTGACGATTCCAAAAGGTACGACTTTCAAAACGGAAAAGGATATCAATGGTGACGAATTGAGGTTTTTCAGTACAGAAAATGCTATCCTACTGTCAGGTGCAGAACAGATAGAAGTGCCTGTGGTTGCAGAAAAGGAAGGCACTGCTTACAATGTATCAGCTGGTCAGATAGTTAACTGCACAAGACATTTGGAAGGTGTGGATACTATAACCAATGAAACAGACTGGATCACAAAAGAAGGCACTGATCTGGAGGATATTGAATCCCTTAGATCAAGGACGTTAAATAGCTGGTCTGATCTTGCAACAGGGACAACAGCTGCTAAGTATAAGGCTGCCGCAGAAAAAGTTACAGGAGTTCTGTATGTGGACGTGGATCAGCTTCATCCGAGAGGGCAGGGAAGCGTAGATATTATAGTCACATCTACTGCCGGAGCTGCATCTTCAGAACTGATTGCAGAAGTTACAGAGGCTGTAGAAGAGGTAAAAGGAGCTTATGATAATCTCCTAGTCAAGAGTGCAACAACAATTAATCAGGATGTGGTTATTAAGGCGGTGCTGCCAGCTTTAGTATCCAGTGAAGGAGTACAAGAACGTATAGAATATGCAGTCCGAAATTATTTTAAGGTAAATACAGATCGTGATCTGAATGAACTTATCCTTCTGGATATTTACTGTGCGATACGTGAAGAGGTGCCTGTACTGAAGAACATTAAGATTCAGGAGCCTGCGACAGATATAACATTGGCAAAGGGTAATGTAATCCTACTGGGCAACCTGACTGTAACCGTGGAAGGTGAGACATAATGCTAGATAATTTTAGCGAATATATACAGTATTTACTACCGGCGGTACTAAAGCGAAATAAGAGTAAGAACCAGCTATTGATATTCTGCAGAGTGATGGGAACTGTATTTGATGATATTAAGGATGCAGCCCTTAGGCTACGTAAGGAGTCCCTGATAGAGACATGCAGTAATTGTATGCTGGAGGTAGCCGGGCAGGACAGAGATATGGTACAGCTAAAGGGCGAGACTTATGATGCATACCGCAAAAGGTTGCAGATGAAAGCTAAGATTGCGGAAATGGCTGGAACCAAGAAAGGTCTGCTGTATGCATTAGATGCACTGGGATACAGCGACTGCACGATCGAACCCTTGTACATAACAGATGCATCCAGATGGGCTGAAATCAATATCAATTTCTTAACAGGATCTGTGGATGAAGACCGTACGATTGATTTCAAATGCATTGTGGCAGAAGTAATGAAGGTAAAAAGAGCCAGTACATTACCACATTATATATTTTATTATCCAGCGGTTAATGAAAACGAGGAAAACACAGATCTGAAAGTTATAGTACATTTGACGTCATACTTTTTTGCAAATGGTCTGTATCTTGATGGCACATGGAATTTGGATGGCACACAAGTACTTGACAGCAAAATGAACAACGTGGCAGCACAATCTACCAATCGGTTTATTACAGAGAATACTGAGACCATTGAAGGAAGCGTGATCGTGTCGCATGATCTGTGGTATCTTGATGGAACTGTTCCAATGGATGGGAGCAGAATGGTGGATGCATGGATAAGGGAGGAGGCATTGGAATGAAGAATTTAGTTACATTAGCAGGAAGAAGCAAGATGGCAAAAGCCAGAGCCGGGATTGCAGGTCTGCCAGCGATAACACATATAGCGTTGGGAGATGGAGGCGTTGATTCTGATAATAATGTGTTAGAACCAGGAGAGCAGCTTGCACATGAACTGATTAAAAAAGAAGTCTCTAGTATAACCAAGGTATCAGATACCTGTTACAGATTTTCCATTGTATTAGGAGAAGCAGAGATGGCTGATGCAGAGATAAGTGAAATGGCGTTAATTGATTCGGAAGGTGATACGGTAATCGTAAAGACATTTAAGCCTAAGATTAAGGACGCTGGGATGGAAATGACATTCCAAATGGATGATAAGTTCTAGGAGGATGACTATGAAAGACTATACAACAGACAGTCCAGAATTTTCTGAAAGCATAGGTAAGTTTGAAACTACAGATCCAGCACATGCAGACCTATTTAATGGGGTTACGACAGCAATCTTTCAAAACACATTGGTTCTGAAAAATGCACTGGGGCAGGATATGGTAGAGCAGGCATTTTACAAAGCATTTCCTGATGCTCAACAACAGGAATAAAACCACTATTGGAAGGGAGATATTTCTATGAGTGATAAGATAGATTCTACGGAAGTAGGGGGATTTTGGGATAAATTATTTTATTTAGTAAAACTTATAACAGGTGATGTAAAGATATCAACAAAAGGAACATTACAAAACCAAATTGATGAAATGAGTACCAAGGTAGATGATTGTTTTACATCTGTCAGTGACGGAAAAAAAGCTGTAGCAAGCGCCATCACTGACAAGGGAGTTACTACGGCGCAAAACGCTGAGTTTGCTACAATGGCAGCTAATGTAAGGAAGATAAAAACCAACCCGACATTACAGACTAAAACAGTTACGCTGGATACCAGTAATACAACACAAACACTTACTCCAGACACTGGATATGATGGACTTAGCCAGGTTAAAGCAAGTATTACTACTCAGACTAAGAATGTTAATTTATCTACATCTGAGCAGGTAGTAAAGCCGGACAGTGGTAAGGTCCTCAGCCAAGTAACTGTTCCAGCCGTTACTGGTAGCGCAGGACTTAAAGACGTTGTTACTGGTAAGACTTTTAACAGTGCGACAGCCGGTATTGGTAAGACAGGCACACTGCCAGATAAACGGGGGACTACAGTTGATGCAGCAGCAGTTGATCAGGACGATACCTATACATACTTTACTGTTCCAACAGAAGCGGTTTATGATGCAAAATCAAAACTACGAACTTTAAGTAGTAATTTAAGTAAAGATATAGATTTTTCGGCTATTGAAAAATTATATGAATCTAATTTACTGTCACCAACTAATAGAACGTACACGTATACTGCGTCAAAAGATCATTTTGTAATGGCATATACTACGGGTAGCACTGGTACTTCTAATACTCTAATTACTAAATTAACAATAAATGATATTGAGGTAGCTAGTGCAGAAGCTAAAACTGCGAGTGCGAGTAATGCAAACTCAGCAATTGTATTTTACCCAATAAAAAAAGGAGATGTAGTTACCATTTATGGTTCAGTTACTGTTTATCACGGAAGTATGCTAGTTGTTAATTCTTATGATTATAAATGATTATTTTAATATATCAATAAGTAATATTTACAATTTACCAGCCAACCACTTCATAGTTAAAGCACTATTATAGCTACGAAAGTATTTAAACCCTGTATCTGTTATTTGAAAGTTAAAATATCCATAACTAGGTGTATTCCCTAATGTTACTGTTTCCATACTTGCTTTTAAAGCACCTATAGCATATTTTGTTGATGAATATGGCTCTAAATATTGTATTGATGCTATATTGTCTGTAGATATTAATTGAACGAAATTAGGTTTGAATCCTAAATCTACTGTATACCAAGTTCCTAGTGTAGCCGTAAACGTACCACTTTCTAAACCAACTAAATTACTACTCAGGTCGAGCAATATACAAAAAAAAGAGAGAAGTTTCATCTTCTCTCAATTAATAAAATCAACCACCTGTTCAATCCTACATCCAAGACACTTGCATATTTTTTCAATTATATCCAACGTGACAGGCTCATTTTTGGATAGCTTTGCAAGAGTCTTAGTGGAGAATCCTGCTTTTTCTCTTAGCTGTGTCTTAGTCATTTCAAGACTGGCAAGAGTAACCATTAAAGGTTTATAGCTTACCATAACAACACCTCCTTGACGTGTATTATATATCACATAGTATTTACAGTGCAACAATATTTATTTCCAAGTGTAAATATTTCCTTGACAATATTTCCTAAGGTACATATAATGTGTACAAAAGGAAATATTATGTAAACCAAAAGTCGGAGGAATAGTTATGGTAGGAGAATTTGTTGATAAGATACTTATGCAAATGACAGGTGTAATTGATGATGAACAGCTTGTAGTGCTGAAACAGAGAATGTATATGGTACTATGTGATTATGAGGTGACACCAAAATGTACGGAAGTGCAGGTAATCAATGATGAGTGGCAAACATATCTTAATATGTTTCTCCTTACCAAAAAGACACAGGGCAGGTCACAAAGGACAATTGACCAGTATAAGTGGCAGCTAAAAGCACTTCTCATAGAGTTGAATAAGCCAGTAGCGGATATTACAGAGGACGATATATTGCTATATTTGACAAGATTCCAAATGAAGAAAGGTGCATCTAACAGATACATTGACAATAAAAGACTTTGTTTCAGTTCGTTCTTTACATGGATGCACGTTAAGGGATATATTCGTAAGAATCCTATAGCGGCTATGGGTAGCATCAAATATGAAAAGAAGATAAAAAAGCCATTTACAGACGAAGAATTGGAGCTGCTAAGGGAAAATTGCAACAATGTAAAGGAACGTGCTTTGATAGAGTTCTTATACTCCACTGGAGTTCGTATCAGCGAGTTAATTTCACTGAATATATCGGATATAAATTTCAGGGAGAGAAAAGCTATAGTTATGGGGAAAGGCGCTAAAGAACGTGAAGTTTATCTCACTCCTGTAGCACAGTTAGCACTTATAAAATATCTGAAAACCAGAGAAGATGATTGCCCTGCTTTGTTTACTGCAATAGAACCAGTAAGAATATACAAAACTATAATAAGAGAGATTTTAAAAGGAATCGGTGAACGTGCAGGAGTAGATAACGTTCATGCACATAGATTCAGAAGAACATTGGCTACTAATCTTCTTAGAAAGGGTATGCCGATAGAAGAAGTAAAGGCGGTTTTAGGGCATACAAAGATAGA
>CAVBMG010000032.1:0-31204 GCA_963596435.1 Agathobacter sp. | reverse complement strand
AGTATACAGGTAAATCCACGAAGTTACAAAGTGGAGGTCATTACATATTGTCTATAGATAAATCTCTTAGTTTATTGATATATTCTTCTTTGATTACTGTCCCTTTACTCAGTAATACTGTAAAATCCTCCAGCAACACATCCTTTGCCAGAATATCTCCTACTTTTAAGTCTTCAACTGTTACTAATTTCATACAGATCCCCCTTTATTATATTACTCTGCGTCCGGGTTTGATGCCGTTCCTTTCATTGCTCTTTCTATTGCAACCTTTTCTTCATTACTCAGAGCAATCTCGGAATCCCCATTTTTTACACGTTTCGTATATGAATAACAACCGTCACTGCTATGTACAGAATTCATTAAAAAACCATTATTATTCTCATCCAGCAAAGCCAAGGTAAAACTGAGCTTTCCACCCATTTCCTTAAATGCATCATATTTTACAAGACCTAATTTCTGAAATGCTGTCTGGTGCTTGATAAATAATTCTTCAATGTCCTTTTTGTTCTTTTCCATACTGGATTTGATAAAGACATTATCTTCATATAAGGACATAATATCTTTTTCCAGACTGCTTGCATTCTTTCCCTGCATAAACTTCTGATACTTTTTTTTGAAAGAATGAATCTGTACCAGAGCAACTATTAATAAAACCAGTAAAACAATCGCTACAATAAATAATATCAGAAATAAATATCCTATATCAAAATTAGACAACCCTATTTTGCTTAAAAAATTGCTATTCATTCGTTTCTCCCTTTATTTATTTTGAAAGTATTTCAATCAGTTTCTCCAGATCATCATTAGAATAGAATTCTATTTCGATCTTTCCAGAACCGTTTTTCCCTTTCGGTGATATTGCCACCTTTCGGCTTAATTTATCTTTCAATTTATTTTCAATGTTCTGATATACATACATGAGACTTTGCGGTATTTCTTCCTTTTTAGGCTTTTCCTCAGCAGGTTTTAATATACTTTTTACCAGCTTTTCCACTTCACGAACACTTAATTTTTCATCAAATATTCTCTGTGCCAACTGAAGCTGAAGTTCAGGATCTTCTATAGGAATCAGCGCTCTTGCATGTCCTGTTGACAACATATCGTCTATAATCATCTGCTGTACACCATCACACAGCTTCAACAGTCTCATACTATTCGTTACAGCAGTTCTACTCTTTGATACTCTTTCTGCAACTTCATCCTGTTTTAAGTTAAATTCTGTCAGTAGTCTCTTATACGCCTGCGCTTCTTCTATGGGATTCAGGTCTTCTCTTTGTATATTTTCAATCAGAGATATTTCTACGATTTCCTGACTGGAATAATTACGGATAATAACAGGTACTTCTTTCAAGCCGGCTAATTTTGCTGCGCGCCATCTACGTTCTCCTGCTATAATTTCATAGTATTCACCTTTGTCCTGTACCAGAATAGGCTGTAAAAGCCCAAACTGTTTGATAGAATCTGCCAGCTCCTGTAATGCATCTTCATCAAAATTTTTTCTCGGTTGGCTTCTATTTGGTTCAACTTTTGTAATTTTTACAACTGTTTCAGCACCTTTTGTATTTTCTTCTTTGGTTATTTTCTTATCTCCTGCCGGAATTAATGCATCCAGACCTTTACCTAATCCTCTTGCAGCCATCTATTATTCTCCTTTTCTATCTATTACTTCTTCTGCTAAAGCCAGGTAACTCTCTGCTCCTGCAGACTTCGGATCATATATATTTATAGGCTGTCCATAACTCGGTGCCTCTGCTAATCTGATATTTCTTGGAATTACTGTACGATAGACCTTCTGATTCAAATGACTCTTTACATTTTCTACCACTTGCGCAGATAAATTTGTTCTTGAGTCATACATGGTAAATACAACCCCTTCCATTTCCAGATTGGGATTCAGCCTTTCTTTTACCAGATTAACTGTATGAATCAACTGACTCAAACCTTCCAGGGCATAATATTCACATTGAATCGGTACTAATACAGAATCAGCTGTAGTCATTGCATTTACTGTAAGTAAACTTAATGAAGGGGGACAATCAATAATGATATAATCATATCTGTCTTTGACCCAATCTATCTCATTCTTCAAAATATACTCTTTTTTATCTACACCTATTAATTCTATTTCTGCTGCTGCTAAATTTACATTTGATGGTAATATAGATATATTTTCTATTACATCTTTAATAATACAGTCTTCAATAGAACAATCTCCCAGCATCAGTTCATATATGGTGTTATCCAGATCATTCTTTTCAATACCATATCCACTGGTGGTATTTCCCTGTGGATCAATATCAACAACCAATACTTTCTTACCTTTTGCTGCAATACAAGAAGATAAGTTGATAGACGTAGTAGTTTTACCAACTCCACCCTTCTGATTAGCAATTGCTATGATTCTTCCCATTATCTACTGTATTCCTTTCTTTTGCTGCAACTTTTCACACATTTTCATTCTCTTATGATTATATCACTAAAGTAAATCAGATGCTAGAAATTTTCTACTTAATTATGTAAAATAAGTTTTTATGTTGACGCTTTATGTTTCACGTGAAACATTCTATGCTTTATTCTTGAAAATGTTTCACGTGAAACATAAAAGGCACAGTATAATATTGTTATACCATGCCCTCAAATCTTCATTATTTAATATCAACGAGTCCATTTCTAATGGCAAAGACCGCTGCCTGTGTTCTATCACTGGAATCAATCTTTTTAAAAATACTTGAAAGATGATTTTTTACGGTACGCTCACTTATTCCTAATTCTACTCCAATTTCTTTATTAAACATACCTACTGCAACCAACTTCAATACTTCTATTTCTCTCTTGGATAACTGTTCTAATCTTTCTGCATCCAGATCCCTGGCAATTAATTTAGAATTTAAAAGTGGAATCAAACTTGGTTGAATAAATTTATCTCCTTCATATACAGATGTCACTGCTCTTATTAATTCATGTGCATCAGAATCTTTAAGGACGTAACCATCTATCCCAATATCAACAGCTCTTAATAAATATTCGATCTCGTTATGAACAGTAAGAATAATAACCTTGGTCTTTAATTTCTTTTTTCTAATCTCCTGAAGTGCTTCTATTCCATTCATAACCGGCATATTAATATCCAATAAAACAATATCCGGTTTACTGGAGCGGATTTTCTTAATACACTCCTCCCCATTGTCTGCTTCATCAATAACCTGAATCTCTCCATCAAATTCAAGTATACGTCTTAATCCCTCACGAACCATTTTGTGATCATCTGCTATTAGAACACGAATCATACTCATTATGTACCCTTTCTATTAATTTGACGCCCCACCCATATATTTAACCAATAGGAATTGTAACAATAACTGTAGTTCCCGTATTGCCTGTATCAATTGCCATACTTCCATTCAGCAGCTTTACCTTTTCCCTCATAAACTGCATACCAAAATGATTTTCTTTTATATCCGACTGTATACCAATGCCATCATCGCGTATTTCCAGATATATCTCTTTATTTTGAATATGTAATGTTACATAAAGTCTGGAAGCTTTTGCATGTTTATAGACATTTGTTACAGCTTCCCGTAGAATTCTATATACTGTAATCTGAATTACATTATCAACAGAATTCATGGAATCAATATCAAATGTAACATTCATATCACTTTTCTGGTCAACATCTCTATATAATCTTTCAATAGATGCATCCCAACCAAAATCATCAAAAGACATTGGTCTGAGATCATAAATCGTATTTCTGATACCCTCAATAATATCTTTGATTTGCTTTTTCGCAGAAATCAGTTCCAGTCTTGCCTGTGTAACATCTTTGTCAAAATACAAATTCGCCAAATCCAGTTTCTGAGATAATGCAACTAATTCCTGCACTGTAGTATCATGCAGATCTTCCGCAATACGACTTCTTTCTGTCTCCTGAAGCATAAGAAAATCTTTATAAGACATATTATTCTTATCTTCTATCATGTCAATGGCTCCTTGGCAGGCAGACCTGCTTTACGAGGATATTTCTTTGGTGTCTCTTTTACTTTTTCTATGATAAAAAGATTTCTGTAAATATCTGATTCAGGTAGCATGAACTCCTTTTGTCCAGTAACCTTGCCTCCCAGTAATCCAATCGCATGCTGCGCAACAATACTCTCTTCACTGATTTTCTCGGATTTATAAGAAATAAAGTGTCCACCTACCTTTACATAAGGAAGACAATACTCCGATAAAGTAGATAAATTTGCTACAGCACGTGATACACACAGATCAAAGCTTTCTCTCATACTTCCAGGTTTTGCAAAGTCCTCAGCTCTACCATGAATTGCTGTAATTTTATCTAAATGAAGAGTACTGATAACCTCATTTAAGAATTTGACTCTTTTTCCAAGAGAATCCAACAATACAATATCCATATCAGGATACATGATCTTCAATGGAATTCCAGGAAATCCTGCTCCTGTTCCGATATCTATGACCTTCATCGGTTTCGTACAGTCAATTGCCTGACACAAAGACAGACTATCTGCGAAATGCTTCATACAGACTTCTTCAAAATCAGTAATTGCTGTAAGATTCATAAAAGAATTCCATTCAATCAATAACTGATAATAGGTAAGAAATGACTGTTTTTGTGTATCTGTCAGTACAAGACCAAAGCCTGCTACTGCACGTTCTAAAATAGAAATATCTAAATTTGTATTATCACTCATATTCATCCTTATTCGTTATGAGCAGCATTCGCTGCATGAAAATGTTCCAGATAAACCAGCAAAACAGAGATATCCGCAGGACTTACTCCACTGATTCTTGAAGCCTGACCAACACTTACAGGCTGGAACTGCTTCAGCTTCTGTCTTGCCTCAAGACGAAGACTCTTCACATCGTCATAGTCGATGTCAACAGGAATCTTCTTCTTCTCCATCTTTTTATATTGTTCTACCTGTTTAAGCTGTCGTTTGATATAACCATCATACTTGATATTAATATTAATCTGCTCTATGACTGCTTCATCCAATGGTTTACGTTCGGGATCAATCTCCGCAATTGCCTCATAGGACAACTCAGGACGACTGATCAATTCAGCCAGAGAAGCTGCTGTATGTAAACCGGAACTTCCCTTACTTTCCAGAAAATGCTGCATTTCCTTATTTGCACCGACTTTGGTATTCTCAAGACGTGTAATCTCTTCCTCGATCTGTGCCTTTTTCTTCAAAAGCGCATCATACTGCTCCTGAGATATCAAGCCTACCTGATATCCAATCTCACGCAATCTCAAATCCGCATTGTCCTGACGCAGCAAAAGGCGATATTCTGCTCTTGAAGTCATCATACGATACGGTTCGAAATTTTCCTTCGTAACCAGATCATCTACCAATACTCCCAGATAAGCCTGAGAACGATCCAAAACAATCTGCTCCCTGTCACGTACAAAGAGACTTGCATTGATTCCTGCCAGAATCCCCTGCGCTGCAGCTTCCTCATATCCACTGCTTCCATTAAACTGCCCTGCACTGAAAAGACCCTGAATTGCCTTAAACTGCAAGGTAGGATATAACTGTCCCGGATTAATACAATCATATTCAATCGCATACGCATTACGAACCATTTTGCAATGCTCCAATCCCGGAACAGTACGATACATTGCCAGCTGAACATCCTCAGGCAGAGAAGAACTCATGCCCCCGATATACATTTCATTTGTATGCAGTCCTTCAGGCTCTATAAATACCTGATGTCTCTCTTTATCTGCGAACTTAACAACCTTATCTTCTATAGATGGGCAATATCTTGGACCTGTTCCCTCAATAACACCCGCATAAATAGGCGATCTGTCCAGATTATTACGGATAATCTCATGCGTCTTTTCATTTGTGTAGGTCAGCCAACAGGAAGCCTGTTCAATCTGTACATTCTCCGGATTTGTAGAGAAGGAAAAAGGCACAACTCTTTCATCACCAAACTGCTCTTCCATCTTACTGAAATCAATAGAACGCTTATCCATTCTGGCTGGTGTACCAGTCTTGAAACGGCGCATTTCCACACCCAGACTCTTTAATGAATCTGTCAGATAATTAGCAGGCTGCAAACCATTTGGACCTGTATAAGTAATTGCTTCTCCACACAGACATCTTGCTTTAAGGTAAGTACCTGTACACAAAATAACAGCCTTTGCTTCATAGATTGCGCCGGTATAAGTCTTCACACCTGTAATTTTCTTCGTTGCAAGACCATCCGGTGTCTCCAGCTCCTCTGCCAGAAGCTCAACAATCTCTGCCTGTTTAATTGTCAAATGATCCTGATTCTCCAGAACTTTACGCATAGCTCTGGAATATTCTGCCTTATCAGCCTGTGCACGAAGAGAATGTACCGCAGGTCCTTTGGATACATTTAACATCTTCGATTGAATAAAAGTCTTATCTATATTTTTGCCCATTTCACCACCAAGGGCATCCAATTCCCTTACCAGATGTCCCTTTGAAGAGCCTCCGACATTAGGATTACAAGGCATCAGAGCAATACTGTCTACACTCACTGTAAAGATTACAGTCTCCAAACCAACTCTGGCGCAAGCCAGCGCAGCTTCACATCCCGCATGCCCTGCACCAATCACACACACATCAACTTTTTCCCGAATTTCAGGCATTTTTATATCCTTCTTTCATATTATTTCCCCATACAGAATTTTGAGAATATCTCATTAACCAGATCTTCTCCAACTTCTTCCCCTATAATTCTGCCAAGAGCAGCATAAGCACTCATCAGATCAATAGAATAGAAATCCTCCGGCATATCATCTTCCAGACTTTTCTGCACCATTTTCAGACTGTCATATGCTTCAACCAAAGCCTCTTTATGTCTCTGATTGGTAATATAGATCTCATCATTTACTGCAATTCTGCCTGCAAAGAACATATCCTGAATTGTCTTTTCAAACTCATCTATTCCCGTATTATCTTTAGTTGAAGTACGAATTACATGCAGACTGTCATCATGCTTTTCCTCACCCTCATAGATCTCACGAAATTTATCTTTGATCTGTTCCTCTGTTACCACTGGCTCCAGATCTGTTTTATTCAAAAGGACAATTACTTTCTTATCACGTATTAATTCAATAATTTCTTCGTCATTTTCATCTAATTCTCTTGAAGAATCTACTACATATATAACAAGATCCGCCTGATTTGCATACTTGCGTGCCTTTTCTACGCCAATTTTCTCCACTTCATCTTCTGTATCACGAATACCAGCTGTATCAATCATATTCAGTCCAATTCCATGCAGTTTGATTGATTCCTCCAGTACATCTCTTGTTGTTCCTGCAACACTGGTAACAATTGCCTTATCCTCACCTACCAGAACATTAAGCAGGCTGGACTTACCTGCATTAGGCTTACCTAAGATAACCGTGCGAATACCATCCTTTAACATCTTACCATTATCCGCACTGTCTATCAGCTTCTCTAATTCCTGACTCAGTCCCTGCGTTTTCGCCATAAGCTTATCCGGATAACCTTCCAGACTGATATGTTCTGGATCATCCAGTGCAGATTCTATAAAAGCAATTTCATACAGAATATCTTCCCGCAGACTGCGGACCTTTTCAGATACAGAACCTTTTAACTGATTCACGGATGCCTTCATTGCAAATTCATTTTTAGAATGAATCAAATCCATAACTGCCTCAGCTTTGGATAAATCAATTCTTCCATTTAAGAAAGCTCTCTTAGTAAATTCACCCGGCTGCGCCAGTCTTGCCCCATGATGCAACACATTTTCCAATATACGGTTCATAACAAGAATTCCACCATGACAGTTGATCTCCACTGTATCTTCTGTGGTATAACTGTGAGGACTACGCATGACTGCCACCATAACTTCGTCAATCAACTCATCTTCATCATATATATATCCATAATGAATGGTATGGCTTGCTACCTGTGACAGTTTTTTTTGATTTTTTGGTGAGTGATACACTTTATCTGCTACCAACAGGGCATCACTGCCGCTGATTCTGATAATTCCTATTCCTGAATCACTGACTGCTGTTGCAATCGCCGCGATTGTATCTGTCTGCATATTCTAATGACCATACCTTTCTCATTTTAACTTATTTAACTTTAACTATAATCTATTTTAGCGATTATTTCAATGAAATATCTCACTAAAACAACGTCACGATCAAAGATACTCCTGATAAGATCAGCATAATAATAACCAGCCTCTTAATCTTTTTCTCATCCAGAAAATTACTGCCCTTCATTCCCAGAAATAATCCCAAAGCCATAAACGGAAATAAAATAACAGACTGCTTTAGCGTAGCCAATGTAATAATACCGGTGACACCATACATTACCAGGCGAAACAGATTATCAATCAAAAAGACTATACACAGATTTCCTTTAAAAGAACTACTGTTATCTGTAACACGCCCCATATATGCTGCCAGCAAAGCGCCAATTCCATACAATCCACATAAAATACCGGATAAAATACCAATTGTTATTAATAACAGTTGTGATTTTTTAGTTTTTCCCATATACTCACGCAGAAGCATCTCTAACCCAATCGCAATGATTACAAATCCAAAGATACCTTTAATAACTTGTGTATTTGTATTTTTAAGAAGCAGTATTCCTGGAATATCACCCAATAATACAAGACCTGCTAATGGAAGACACACCTTCCACTGTACAGACTTTCGTTCCTTATAGGAAATCATAATATTACTTGGCAATCCAAGAACCAATTCTACAGGAGATATATTTACATTATTCGTACTGAAGCTCAATATGGTCGAGAAGACAAGTGTATTTGCAAATCCACACAGCCCTTTTACAAAGTAAGCACATACTGCGGCAAACATCATCCAACCCATTTATTACATCCTGCCTTTCCACTACACTTCAAAGAAATCTTCCAAAATAGGAACAAGTCCATCTTCATTATTTGATCTATCTGTAACCTTATCTGCTATTTCCTTTACATGCTCTGCACCATTAGACATTGCCACACCCATGCCGGCTGCTTCTATCATAGAGATATCATTATCCTGATCTCCGGCAGCTAATGTATGTTCTATTGGAATACCAAGATGATTACTCAGCCACTCCAATGCCTTCCCTTTACCGGATTGAACAGGAAACATTTCCAGTAAATTATCATTGGAGAATAATAAGTTAATTCTTCCTTCAGCCCATGATTTTAGAACCTCTTTTAACTGCTCCAGCTTTCCTCTTCCTTCAATGGAGATCGCAACACATTTTAAAGGCGGTTTATCCTTAAAAGCATCTGATGCCTGTTCTACCAGAAGTGTAGGCATATGAATAACCTTCTGATAAAAATCCAGCTCCTTCGTCTGCCTCTTAGATACAATTGCACAATCGGTATAAGAATGTATATGAACTCCCATTTTTTCACATACATCAAAGATATATTCTACATCCTTCAGTTCAAGTCTTTTCTCCATAATAACATGACCGGTTGCAGCTTCTACTACAATCCCACCATTACTTCCAATATAATATAAGTTGTTATCAGGAATTCCAAGCTGCTCTCCTACCTCCATAACACTCATCATGGGTCTTCCTGAAGCTAATACCATATAATGTCCAGCTTCTGAAATTTTCTCTATCACTTTTCTGGTTTCAGGAGTCAATTCTTTTTTATCATTTAATAACGTGCCGTCTATATCTGTAAAAAATATTTTTTTCAACTTAATCACCTCTATACTGAAAAAGTCCCCACCCAATTGGTGAGGACTCTTAAATACCGATTCCTATCGTTTTAAAGTAACAACGACACGTCTGTAAGGTTCTTCACCTTCACTATGTGTTGTAACAAATCTGTCATTCTGTAATGCAGAATGGATGATTCTTCTTTCATAAGGATTCATAGGCTCCAAAGATACAGGACGTTTTGTACGCTTTACTCTGTAAGAAATATTCTTAGCCAGATTCTCAAGTGTCTCCTTACGTCTCTGTCTGTAGTTCTCAGTATCCACTTTTACTCTTATGTATTCATCAGTACCCTTGTTTACTACCAATGAAATCAGATACTGCAGGGAATCAAGTGTCTGACCTCTCTTACCGATCAGAACACCCATTTCGTCTCCGCTCAATTCAACATCCAGTGTATTCTCTGCTTCATCAAATTTTGCATCAATGACTACGACCATATTCATAGCCTGGAACACATCCTGAAGGAATTTCTTAGCCTGATCCTCAACAGATAACTTTTCTTCAATAATTCTTGCTTTGATAACAGCAGGTTTTGAATTGAATCCCAGAAATCCGGTAGAACCTTCTTCAATTACTTCATATTCCAATTTATCACTGGGCACTGTAAAGTGCTTGCATGCTTCTGTAACGGCATCATTAACGGTTTTTGCTGAAAACTCCATGAATTCCATGTTCATTTACCCCCTACTTATTGTTCTTTTCGTTGTATTGCTTTACCATATTAGCCTTGGCTGCCAAAGAACCAGGCTTTGCATTCTTATTATAATATTCTGTAGATTCTTTAATTGCCGCAGCCTTCTCTTCTGCTGTTTTAGCAGGTTTATTGGAAGCTGTATTCTTATAAGCTGTTTTGGATGAGATATTCTTGGTATTTGTTCTTGCAGCTGCATTTAACTTGGCAGGATCAATACCTTTCTTCTTCATCTTTTCATTATACTTTTCAATATTCTTTGCAATCTCTGCATCTACATCCATTTTATCAATGTGCTTATTGATTGCAACCTGCTGAATACTTCTGACAACCGCACCGATAACCCAGTACAGACCCATACCTGCAGGAAGTGTTAAACAGAACCATGCTGACATAATCGGCATAATTGTGTTCATCATCTTCATAGACTGCTGCATGCTGTCAGCCATATCACTCTGACCCTTTTTGGCATTGCTGTTATCATTGCTTGGAGCCTGAGGCATCAGCTTATAGTTGATCCACTGTGTTACAGCTGCCAGAACAGGAATCATAACAGCACCGATCAGAAGCAGATAATTATTGGAAGCGAAAGAACTTCTGATGGTATCCATTGGTGTATTACCAATATTCAGACCAAGAAAATTGTTATAAGTATCGATCAGACCTCTGGTAGAACCATTACTCAGAATCAGACTTCCATTATAAGTCAGATCAGCCAGTCCAAATTTTTCTGATAAAGTAGCCATATCTGTACTGGATACCTTATTCAGAGTATCAATAATTGCATTTCTTGTGTTGCCTGCAATATCAAAATTCTTAGCATAATATGCTGCGGCACTCATGCCCTTTACATATTCCACACCATCTGCAGCGCTCATGATCTTATCAGCCAGAACACCAAAAGCGTCACCTAACTTGGTAACATATGCCGGCATGGAATAGATAACACGATACAGTGCAAACAGAATCGGCATCTGAATCAACAGCTGTACACAGCTTCCGGACGGAGATACACCATACTTTGCATACACCTGCTTGGTCTCTGCGTTCATGGCAAGCATGGATTCATTATCCTGCTTTCCCTTATACTTAGCCTGAATTGCCTGAATCTCAGGATTCATTTTTGCAGAAAGCTTGGAGAACTTCTGCTGCTTAATGGTAAGTGGCATCAGTAATAAATAAATAACAATTGTAAAAAGAATAATAGATAAACCGATATTGGGAATACCAATCAAATCAAGAAACTCGAAAATAACGTTCATAATAACGCCAAGTAACTTAACTACATACTGGAATATCGGAGTTGAATTCTGTGTTAATAAGTAAAATTCCATCTGTCTCCTCCTAATCAAGACTCCCTTTTATGGTACCGGGTCATATCCTCCCTTTGAAAAAGGATTGCATCGAAGAATTCTCCATAACGCAAGTAAACCGCCCTTGACGGCTCCATATTTCTGAATCGCTTCCAGACCATACTGGGAGCAGGTTGGAAAATATGGACACTTCGTACTTTTAAGCGGTGACAAATACTTCTGGTAGAATCTGATCATTCTAATCATGATATATTTCATAGATAACCTCCTTATCAGCAGGTTATTAATATTCTATGGAGCTTCGATACATGCAGCAGTGCACTTTCTATTTCGGCATAACCGACTTCCTTTGCACCGACCCTTGCAACGACTACTATATCTAAACCACTATTAAATATATTTTCGTGTAGTCTGTAACTTTCTCTGACTAATCTCGTAATCCGATGTCTTACGACACTGTTTCCGACTTTCTTACTGACAGAAATTCCAAGCCTGTTTTGATCTGTTCCATTCTCCAGTACATACATGACCAGATATTTATTGGCGTACGATTTACCGCCCCGATATACCCGCCTGAAATCGCTGTTACTTTTCAATGATTCCGAAAATTTCATATAAACTCTCCAAATCAAAGAGAAAAAGGCCACAAAATGTGACCTATGCTGATAATCTCTTTCTTCCTTTAGCTCTTCTTGCTGCTAAAACTTTTCTTCCACCTGGAGTACTCATTCTAGCTCTGAATCCGTGAACCTTAGCTCTCTGTCTTGTCTTAGGCTGAAATGTCATTTTCATTGAGAAACACCTCCTTCTCATTCTATATACAGTAAAATATCTGTCTTATGATGTAATCGGTACCTTTCCGTCAAAAGGGCAGAAAAATACCATGTACTAGAAAATATCATTAAGATTATAATGTAAAAAAGAACGTTCGTCAAGGCTAAATTCAATTATTCTTGTAGCAATTCTGTTACAAAAGCTCTCATCATGATCTACCAGTAACATAGTCGGCTGATATTTCAACAATAATTCCTCTATCTGCATCCTGGTAAATACATCAATATAGTTAAGTGGTTCATCCCATATATAGAGATGCGCCGGTGTCATAAGGCTGGAAGCGATCAGTACCTTCTTCTTCTGTCCTTCTGAGAATTCCCCCATATTTTTTTCAAATTGCACCCTCTCCATGTCAAGCTGGCGAAGTAGTGCACAAAACAGACTTTCATCCAGTTCACGCTCCTTACAGAATTCCCTGATACTGCCATTTAAAAAGCCCGTATCCTGATTAATATAGGAAACTGTAAGCCCGCTTCCTGTTTTCAGCAGACCTTCTTCCTTACCATTTGAAGGACTTTCTCCTTTTATATGAGAAAGAATATTCTTTATCAGAGTAGACTTGCCACATCCATTACTGCCCTTTAAGAAAATTCTTTCTCCCTGGCGCAGTTCAAAGCTTAGATGATCTATTACTGCCTCCTTCGCATCTGCATAGATAAAGGTATAGTCTTTGGCAGAAACAAGTACATCCTTATGATATTTTTCAGGATATAATTTCAAATCCACGGGATTTTCAATATCTACCAGCAGCCCCTCTTTTTCTTCTATCTCACGCTGCATTCTCTTCTCATAGGATTTGACTCTGCTTTGCATCTTCTTGGTTTTTGCCCCGATATAAGCTCTGGTTGAGATACATCTGTCCGGTTCTTTCTTCGGGTCATAGCCTATCTTGGTATTTTCATTTTGCTGTGCCCATCTGGCACTTTGCTCTGCTGCCCTTTTTAACTGACCAATTTGCCTTAGATGCTTCTCATTCTCCATCTGTGAGAAGTTATCCTTACGCGTTTTATTCTCCCACCAGCTTGAGAAATTCCCGCTTTGAATCTCAATGGATTTACGATTGAGCACCAGTACATGATCAATACATGCATCCAGCAGATCTCTGTCATGGGAAACCAGAATAAATCCCTTCTTATCTGCAAGATATTTCTTCACAATCTGTCTTGCCTCATGATCCAGATGATTCGTTGGCTCATCAATTAAAAGAAAGTCATTGTCTCCTGCAAACAATACCGCCAACATTACCTTAGTCTGTTCGCCAAAGCTCAAGGTTCCAAATGGACGATACAATATTTCAGCTGATATCTGTAACTTATTCAGTTCACATATGACACGCCATTCCTCACAGCCTGGCTTTAGTTCTGCAAGAAACTCTGATGCACATTGCTCCTTTTGCTGCTGTGTGACCTGATATGGAAAATAATCAAATACTGTAGATGTACTGATATTTCCCTGATAAGGATACTTTCCTGATAGAATATTTAAAAAGGTCGTCTTACCCTTGCCATTTCTTCCTATGAAGCCAAGCTTCCAGTCTGTGTCAATTATAAAGGAAACATCTTCAAAGATATTATCAAAACTGCCTTCATAACAAAATGTAAGATTAGAAACACAAATCTGTGCCATACACATTCCTCCTCATCCAAAAACGCCTGTTGCCAAACGATTCTGATTCGGATAACCTGTGTCACTGCCAGACTAAGCAGCCGTATATTATATAAATAAACACGAAAAAAAGAGGTTATGAGAATCATAATCCACTTTTGGCAACATGAAAACAATACCCCTGACAGGGCACTATCTAAAATCTGTTCATGCTTTCAAAAGTAGATTATTTTCTCATCCTTTCACCTCTTTCTCATTGATACAATTATTATATGCTTATCTGATTATAATATCAACTTATTTTTCAAATAATTCAAATCCCCAGTAATTCCATACCCAATTACTGTTTTTACCGTTTCTGTCAGTCAATATCAGATAGTATTTCTGTTTGGAATCCGGCTTTGCATTTATTTTAACGACATCCTGTCCGATATAAGAGGACATCCACATGGGATTAATCTGATCTTCTGCATATCTGTATACAAAAATATGCTGTGACCATTCCTTTTCATCCTGTTCTACCCAAAATGGTCTGTATTTGCCAAATCTCCCCCTCTTCCAGCATAGAAGAATCAACTCGTCATTTCCATCACCATCTATATCACAGGATAAGATATCCTGCACTTTCACACCCTTTTGGCTTTTCCAGATGATTTTCTGATCAGAATTTCTACTTACACTTACTGCCCTGGAAGATAAGGTAATTTCATATTTCCCTGTTGTGTCATTTATCTGTCTTTCTTCCCATGTTACCCATCCGGGAAGCTTATTACCTGCTACACAGACTAAGCATACCATAACGGCGATACCCATACATACCGCCGTTATGAATTTGACTTTATTCTTACCAATCATAATGATTTTGATAGCTCTCATCATAATGATAACGATAACTGTCAGTCCATGCAGGCTGTTTTATATCCGTGGTTTTCTGATATTCCATATCGTCATTGGCTTCAATTCCCATCATGACTCTCCACTGTGTATCAGTCAGTCTGTCATTTAATGGCTGTTCAAACTGATAGAATGTATACACGCTTCCTGAAGCCAGTTTTATTTTGCCATCTACCTGCACAGCAACAATAATCTGAGATGGATCTCCTGTAGCAGCTTCCAGTACACTTCCATTAGGATCCGTTGCAATATCTACTACCAGTGCCGCAGGATACTCCTCACTGAATATTGTATCAGAATTTGCATTTGCTCTCATGGCATCATACCAGAAATGCTCAATATTACCGCCATATGTTTTGATCAGGTCATATTCTTCGTCTGTCAGTGTTTCATTCTGAAGCTCTTTATTGGATATTGTCTGTAATCGAAGCGCCAGCTCCTCCAATTTAGCCAGATTATCTTCATCTGCATCACTTAACATCTGATATTTCTTTAATCCCTGTGCTGTCTGTTTTGCCAGACTGGCAAATCTCTCATAAACGACCGGCTCAGGTTCTACATAACCACGATCATCCGGCTCTTCCTCCATACCGCCTCCCATTTCAGCCATGACCTGTTTGGAATACAGTACTGTATCATGCTTTAATTCTGTATAACTTCCTGCAAAACACTCCAGATTCTTCTTTGCCCATTCCTCATTTTGCATGAACATTGGATATCCCTCTCCCTTTTTCTCTAATAAGGGACGAAGTGTATGGATCCAGCTTGCATACAGACTGGCATCCCAGAAAGAATCCTCTGCCTCATTGATACCAGCTCTTAGCTTCTCCATATTCTCCATATAACCCGGATAATCCTCTACACCAGCTTCTTTTAACAGATTCAAGGCAACATCACTGCCCAAAGCAGCCGGTACATCCAGCACATCAGGTAACATACGTTTTTCTCCTGCACTGTTACTCTGAACATTACTATAGATCAGCTTCTGCATGACCATTGCATCAATGGAGAATCTCTGTCCCATGAATCGAAAACCCGGTATTACATTTTCTTCACCATCTTTAATGGGTATGGAATTGATCTGAGGTACTGGTAATGCCGCAGTATTGGTTCTATACGTTAAAAAAGCATCACCATTTCCTATGAAATCTGTTATTTTGGCATCTTCACCATAAGCTGCTCTGATAAGTGGTGCATATTCACATACTCCATTGTCATCACTTGCTCCCGCAAAGAAAGAAGTTACACTATATACAGACTGCCACAGTTCATATGCCTCACCATCAGAGTCCAGTGCTTTGGTAATCAGAAGTGCACTTCTGTCCAAATCTTCTATTTCCTGCTTAAAATGCATTCTTCCATACCACATCATAGATTTAAAATATGCCTCTAAATCAGAATCTCCCTCATAATATCCTCTTGGCTTATACTGGGAATAATCCTCTTCGTCATCGGTAATCCCTGAAATCATAATCCCCTGTGCAGTCTCAATACGGGATAACTCAGACTCTACGATATCTGACACATAATCTTCTACCAAAACTGTATCATCCAGTAATTTTGCCCCCACCGTGAAAAAGGCAACATTTTTCACAGCTGCACTTTCCCACTCACTTCCTTTAAGCTGCGCATACTGTTCCTTACTGTCTTCCAGCATTTTTATTCCAAGCTGTCTGACCTGATCTGTAAGGTATTCTTTTTCAATATTTTTCAATAAATAGGCAAAATAAACATGGTATGTATGCATGAGCGAATCCACAGTCACAAAATTGGGTATCATGTTATATCTGTTTCTTTCATAAAGATCAAAAAATTCTCTTCCAGCCTCTTCTCTGACTACAAAACCATTTTTTGCAAGTAACTCTGTCATTTTATCATCCAGATAGAACTGCCACAGATTATCTACATTACTCAAATCCTTCTCCAATGTGTAAGAGGCAGCAGCAGGCGATATATTTTCACTGCTGTTTGCTGTTGTAGAAAGCAACCTTGGACGCTGTCCTATTACTGAATACTCTGTCGCTGTATCATCTTTACTCTGTATTTCTTCCACAGATTCAGTCTGTGTTTCCTCCTGTGTCTTTGTCTGCTCAGATACCACATCCTGATTCTGTACAGCTCCACAACCTGTCACCATTGCCGCTGTAACAAGTAACGCCACTATCTGTCTTGTTCTATTTTTCATACTGCTCTCCTTATAACATTTCTCTCAATTTCATAGTGTTATAGTATCTACATTTACAGTATATCATACTCTGATTTCCACATACAGTTTTTCTATATATATTAAAGCAATTATATGTTTACTCACATTTCGTGGAAATTTTGTGGACGAATTTTTAGAAGCTCGACAGGATTTACATAAATGCAGTCCATAATTTACACAATTCTTCCACGAAATATGTGGAAAAATCCACACAAACCACAAGATATCCACATTTTGTTGATATCTTGTGGATATCTCGTAGATGACTGGTAGAAAACTTTTTATGTCAATATCCGAGTACTGAAATTTACAGGGTGGATTGTGTTTATAACCACTCACAAACTTATCCACATTTCAGTGGATTTTCTGTTTAAAAAAGTTCATTTTTTACGATTTCCACAACATTGGGGATAAGTTATCCACACATTTTGATTTTATCTGGTCATAAATGTGTATTTCTTTTCCACTTTATTCACATTTCTGTGTAAATGATTTGATTTTTTTATTTTTTTGGGGTACTATGGTTTTATATATATTATTGTAACGATTCAGAGGTAGAGCATGAACGATATTCAAGAGAAATGGAATCAGATTAAGGAAAGCATCCGGACCGAGTACGAATTAACCAATATATCTTATGAGACTTGGATCGCACCGTTAAAATTATATAAGGTAGAGAATAATGTCGTAACGATTATGATTCCTTCCGACCAGGCACAGACCATTAATTATATTTCAAATAAATACGGTCTGTTTTTTAAAGTTACCATTTCAGAAATTATGGACCATGAATATGATGTAACCTTTATTTTGGAAAAAGACACCGCATCCATGGGCAATTCTGAAGTTCAGCCTGCCGGCAGTATCTCTAATATCAATTATGAAAATGCCAACTTAAACAGTAAATATAAATTCGATACCTTTATTGTAGGAAGTAATAATAAATTTGCCCACTCTGCAGCGCTTGCTGTAGCAGAATCTCCGGGAGAAGCTTATAATCCACTTTACTTATATGGTGGTGCCGGACTTGGTAAGACTCACCTTATGCATTCCATTGGACATTTTGTACTGGAACAGAATCCTAATATGAAGGTTCTCTATGTTACTTCAGAGCAGTTTACCAACGAAGTAATCGAATCTATCCGTAGTGGTAATGCAGCTGCCATGACCAAGCTTCGTGAGAAATACAGAACCGTAGATGTACTGCTTATTGATGATGTGCAGTTCATCATTGGTAAGGAATCCACGCAGGAAGAATTCTTCCATACTTTTAATGTACTTCATTCTGCCGGTAAGCAGATTATTCTGTCTTCTGATAAACCACCTAAGGAAATGGAGACTTTGGATGAACGTTTCCGTTCCCGTTTTGAATGGGGACTGATTGCAGATATTCAGCCACCTGACTATGAGACCAGAATGGCTATTCTGCGAAAAAATGCAGAGACCTATGATAAGGAAATTGACGATGAGATCATCAAATACATCGCAACAAACATAAAATCCAATATCAGGGAGCTGGAAGGCGCTCTGAATAAAGTCATGGCAAATGCCCGTCTTAATAAAAAAGAGCTTACTCTTGCTCTGGCTGAAGATGCCTTAAAAGATGTCATTTATCCAGATCAGGTTCGTGAGATTACACCAGCTTTGATCATTGATGTAGTGGCAGAACATTTCAATGTTCCTAAGGAAGAGATTACTTCCAAGAAGCGTAATTCAGAATATGTACTTCCTCGTCAGATCATCATGTATCTGTGCCGTAATATGATTGATATGTCTCAGCAGAGCATTGCCAATCTTCTCAGCAAGAAGGATCATACTACCATTATCCATGGAATCAAGAAGATTGATGAGAAGCTTGCAACAGATGAAGACCTGCGTAATAAAATAGAAACGATCAAGAAGAAGATCTCTCCATCATAGTTTGATTTTTATGTGTATAACTTGTGGTTACCTATGTAGAAATTATGTGGGTAATCCACAATTGATATCTTTTTCTTCTCCATACATCTTTTCTCAGGTTGTGAATGGTTCTGAATAACCTTACTTTTTCCATGTTCTTTTTTCACAGGTTTTTCGAATCGTTTTCCCTGGATTTTATGGCTTCTAATCGGTTATTCACATTTCCACGCCGATTACTATGAATACTACGAATTTAATCTTTATTATATATTTTTTGCAGTTTTTATTTTTTTCACTTTTTTGTCGAAGGGAGTTATTCACATGAAATTAATATGTTCTAAATCTAACTTACTGAATGGGGTTAATATTGTTTCTAAAGCAGTACCCAGTAAAACAACCATGTCTATTCTGGAATGTATCCTGATTGATGCAACGAAGGGTCAGATTACTTTAACAGCCAATGATATGGAGCTTGGTATTGAAACAGTGATTGAAGGTGAGATTATCGAGAAGGGTATTATTGCTCTGGATGCTAAGATTTTCCTTGAGATGGTACGTAAGCTTCCTGATAATGATGTCACTATAGAAACGGATTCTTCCTATAAAACAATCATTACCTGTGAAAAGGCTACCTTTAATATTATTGGTAAATCCGGTGAGGATTTCTCCTATTTACCTCAGATAGAAAGATCTGATTCCATTCTTCTTTCCCAGTTTACTTTAAAAGAAGTCATCAGACAGACAATTTTCTCAATTGCAGATAATTTTACAAACAAGATTTTAACGGGAGAATTATTTGAAATCAGTGGTAATCTTTTAAAGGTTGTTTCTTCTGACGGATTACGTATTTCCCTTCGTAGAATAGAACTGAAAAATACCTATCCTGATAAGAAAGTAATTGTTCCCGGCAAAACATTAAATGAAATCAGTAAGATTTTATCCGGTGATGCAGACAAGGATGTTAATATCTTCTTTACTGACAAACATATTTTATTTGAGTTTGATAATACAACTGTAGTTTCCCGTCTGATTGAAGGAGAATACTTAAAGATTGATAATATTTTATCCGCAGACTATGAAACGAAAGTAAAAATTAATAAAAGAGAATTTTTAAGCTGTATCGACCGTTCTACACTTCTTGTAAAAGAAGGAGACAAGAAGCCTATTATTCTGGATATTAAAGATGATGTCATGGAATTAAAAATGAATTCCATTGTTGGTAGTCTGGATGAGGAAATCGACATAGCAAAGAACGGCAAAGATCTGATGATTGGTTTTGATCCGAAATTCCTGATTGATGCATTGAAGGTCATTGATGATGAAGATATTGAGATCAAGCTTCTCAATCCAAAGGCTCCATGCTTTATCAAGGATGAACAGGAAAGTTATATCTATCTGATCCTGCCTGTAACTTTTAGTACAGTTGCCTGATGACATCTGTACAGAATTGACATAATGTATCAATAAATGGTAAGATATAACTGTCTATATTTATGGACAGTTATATCTATTATTCATATTTGTATAGTCGGAAAGGACTTATCATGAAAGAAGTAAGAATCAAAGATGAATTTATAAAGCTTGGACAGGCTCTGAAACTTGCCGGTCTGGTAGAATCCGGTGTTGATGCCAAGTTTGCTGTACAGGATGGTAAGGTTCTGGTAAATGGTGAAGTCTGTACTCAGAGAGGTAAGAAGCTTGTAAACGGTGATGAAGTCACATTTGCGGGCGATACCTTCAGAATTTTGGCATAGAGTTCAGGAAAGAATGAAGCATGATTATCAAATCATTGGAACTTGATCAGTTTAGAAATTATCATTCGTTGTCTATGACCTTTGATTCTGGAACGAATATCCTCTATGGGAATAATGCACAGGGTAAGACCAATATATTAGAGGCTATCTATTTATCAGCAACAACCAAGTCACATAAGGGAAGTAAGGACAGAGACATTGTACATTTTGGTGCAGAGGAAGCACATATTCGAACTTATATCGAGAAAGACGGTTTGGAGAATCGTGTAGATATGCACCTTAGAAAAAGCAAGTCCAAAGGAATTGCCATCAATGGTCAGAAGATTAAGAAGGCGGCAGATTTACTTGGGCTTTTAAATGTTGTCTTTTTCTCTCCGGAGGACTTATCCATTATCAAGAATGGACCGGCAGAGAGAAGACGTTTTGTGGACATGGAATTATGTCAGTTGGACAGCTTTTATCTGTACAATCTGAATAATTATAATAAAATCGTAAATCAGCGTAACAAGCTTTTAAAAGAATTGTCCTTTAATCCAGGATTAAAAGACACTCTTTCCATATGGGATTCCCAGCTGTTATCCTATGGCAGCAAGGTTATTGAGCGCAGGATTTCTTTTGTGGAACAGCTCAATGACATTATTTATGATATTCACCGTAAGTTATCTGGAGATAAAGAAGATCTGAGGATCATTTATGAGCCGGATGTTACGTTACAGGATTATGAACGCAGATTACAGGAAGGTCAGGACAGAGATATTCGTCTCAAGCAGACAAGTACCGGTCCTCATAGAGATGATTTCTGTTTTAAGGTTGGAGATATTGATATCCGCAAGTTCGGATCTCAGGGACAACAGAGAACAGCAGCACTTTCCTTAAAGCTTTCGGAGATAGAACTTGTAAAGAAAATCACAAAGGATACGCCGGTTCTTTTACTGGATGATGTTCTGAGTGAACTTGACAGTAACAGACAGAATTATTTGTTAAACAGTATTGGTGACATTCAGACGATTATCACCTGTACCGGTCTTGAAGAATTCGTAAACAACCGTTTTGAAATTAATAGAGTTTATAAAGTTTCCAATGCAACTGTAACGCAGGAAAACTAAATTGGAGGTTAGAAATGAGTACTGAGTATGGAGCAGATCAAATTCAGATACTGGAAGGTCTTGAAGCAGTCAGAAAAAGACCAGGTATGTACATCGGCAGCACTTCATCAAGAGGCTTGCACCATTTGGTATATGAGATTGTTGACAATGCTGTAGATGAAGCACTGGGAGGATATTGTGATACGATTGATGTTACGATCAATCCGGATAATTCCATAACAGTCATTGATAACGGACGTGGTATTCCTGTTGGTATCAATCATAAAGCAGGTATTCCTGCGGTTGAAGTTGTATTTACCATTCTGCATGCAGGCGGTAAATTCGGCGGTGGAGGATACAAGGTATCCGGTGGTCTTCATGGTGTTGGTGCGTCTGTTGTAAATGCGTTGTCCAACTGGCTTGAGGTAGAGATCTGCAATGAAGGCAAAATTTATAAGCAGAGATATGAGAGAGGACATGTATGTTATCCTCTGAAAGTGATCGGTGAATGTGAACCTGGTAAGACAGGTACGAAAGTTACCTTTTTACCGGATGATACAATTTTTGAAGAGACTGTATATGATTATGACATTTTACAGCAGCGTCTTCGTGAAATGGCATTCCTTACCAAGAATCTCAAGATTATTTTAAGAGATTTAAGACCGGATGATAAGCCAATCGAGAAGACATTCCACTATGAAGGCGGTATCAAGGAATTTGTTTCTTATCTGAATAAGAGCAAGACACCTTTATACGAAGACGTCCTTTATTTTGAAGGCAAAAAAGACAACGTGTATGTAGAAGTTGCCATGCAGCATAACGATTCCTATACAGAAAGTGCATACAGCTTCGTAAATAATATTAATACACCGGAGGGTGGTACACATCTTGCCGGATTTCGTAATGCAATTACTAAGACGTTTAATGATTACGCAAGAAATGCAAAGCTGTTAAAAGACAGTGAAGCGAATTTAAGTGGCGATGACATCAGAGAAGGTCTGACTGCCATTGTTTCCATTAAAATCGAAGATCCTCAGTTTGAGGGACAGACCAAGCAGAAACTGGGTAACTCTGAGGCAAGAGGTGCAGTTGACAGTATTGTCAGTGAACAGCTTACCTATTATCTGGAACAGAATCCTATCGTAGCCAAGCAGATCTGTGAGAAATCCATTCTTGCGCAGCGTGCAAGAGAGGCAGCAAGAAAAGCAAGAGATCTTACCAGAAGAAAAACTGCGCTGGAAGGAATGGCACTTCCTGGTAAACTTGCAGATTGTTCTGATAAAGACCCTAAGAACTGTGAAATTTTCATCGTAGAGGGAGATTCTGCCGGTGGCAGCGCCAAGACTGCAAGAAGTCGTGCTACACAGGCTATCCTTCCACTGCGTGGTAAGATATTGAATGTAGAGAAGGCAAGACTGGATAAAATCTATGGCAATGCAGAGATCAAAGCCATGATTACAGCATTTGGTACTGGTATTCATGAAGATTTTGATATCTCCAAGCTTCGTTATGACAAGATTATTATTATGACAGATGCCGATGTAGACGGTGCACATATTGCAACACTTATGCTGACGTTCCTTTACAGATTTATGCCGGATCTGATCAAGGAAGGACATGTTTATCTGGCGCAGCCACCTCTTTATAAGCTGGAAAAGAATAAGAAGACATGGTATGCATACAGTGATGAGGAACTTTCCAAAATTCTGGATGAAGTAGGAAGAGATCAGAATAACAAGATTCAGCGATACAAAGGTCTTGGAGAAATGGATGCAGAACAGCTTTGGGATACTACAATGGACCCTGAGAAGAGAATTTTGCTGAAAGTAGCAATGAATGAAGAAGCAGAATCTGAAATAGATCTGACTTTTACGACCTTAATGGGCGATAAAGTAGAACCAAGACGTGATTTTATCGAAGCAAATGCTAAGTTTGCCAAGAATCTCGATATTTAAGTTATAAAAAGGCAGTGTAACCAAAATCCAAGGATTACAAGTTACAGAAAGGCAAGATTATTAATATGGATGATACAATATTCGACAAAATTCAAGAAGTCGATCTGCAAAAAACCATGGAGCAGTCCTATATTGAATATGCCATGAGTGTTATTGCATCCCGAGCACTTCCGGATGTAAGAGATGGTTTGAAACCTGTTCAGCGTAGAGTACTTTATTCTATGATAGAATTGAATAACGGGCCTGATAAGCCACATAGAAAGAGCGCACGTATCGTTGGTGATACAATGGGTAAATATCACCCTCATGGTGACAGTTCCATTTATGGTGCATTGGTTAATATGGCGCAGGAATGGTCAACACGTTATCCTCTGGTAGACGGACATGGTAATTTTGGTTCTGTAGATGGAGATGGCGCAGCTGCCATGCGATATACAGAAGCAAGATTAAGTAAGATTTCCATGGAACTTCTTGCAGATATTAACAAGAATACAGTAGATTTTGTACCGAACTTCGATGAAACAGAGAAGGAACCTACTGTATTACCAAGCCGTTATCCCAATCTTTTAGTAAATGGTACCCAGGGTATTGCTGTTGGTATGGCTACCAATATTCCACCTCACAATCTCCGTGAAGTCATTCAGGCTGTTGTGAAGATGATTGATAATAAAGTCCAGGAAGACAGAGATACGGATATTGAAGAACTTCTTCCAATCGTAAAAGGACCGGATTTCCCAACAGGAGGAATTATCCTTGGAACCAGAGGCGTAGAGGAAGCATACAGAACCGGTCGTGGTAAGATTCGTGTACGTGGTGTCACCAGTATAGAATCCATGCCAAATGGCAAGAGCAGAATCATTGTATCGGAACTTCCATACATGGTTAATAAAGCCAGATTAATTGAAAAGATTGCCGAATTGGTAAAAGATAAGAAAATAGATGGCATTACAGACCTTCGAGACGAATCAGACAGAGAAGGTATGAGAATCTGTATTGAGCTTCGTAAAGATGCCAATGCCAATGTCATTATGAATCAATTATATAAGCATACACAGATTCAGGACAGCTTCGGTGTTATTATGCTGGCTCTTGTAAACAATGAGCCAAAGGTCATGAATCTGAAGGATATTCTGACTTACTATATCATGCATCAGGAAGATGTAGTCACCAGAAGAACACAGTATGATCTGAACAAGGCAGAAGAACGTGACCATATTTTACAGGGCTTGTTAATTGCGCTTGATAATATTGATGAAGTCATTCAGATTATCAGAAGCAGTGAAAATACACAGGTTGCCAAGGACAGATTGATCCAGCGCTTCAAATTGACAGATGTTCAGGCTCAGGCAATTGTAGATATGCGTCTGAGAGCTCTTACCGGTCTGGAAAGAAGCAAGCTGGAACAGGAACATGCAGATTTATTAGAGAAAATCAAAGAATTCAAAGCAATTCTTGCTGATAAGAAGCTTTTACTTGGTGTGATCAAAGAAGAAATCCTGATTATCTCTGAAAAGTATGGAGATGACAGAAGAACCAAATTTGGATATGATGAATACGATATCGACATGGAAGATCTCATTCCACGTGAGAATACAGTAATTGCCATGACCAGTCTTGGATATATTAAGAGAATGACTGTAGATAATTTCAAGACACAGAACAGAGGCGGTCGTGGAATTAAGGGTATGTCTACCATTGATGATGACTATATCGAAGATCTGTTGATGACTACGACACATCATTATCTTATGTTCTTTACGAACTATGGACGTGTATACAGATTAAAGGCTTATGAAATACCGGAAGCAGGCAGAACTGCCAGAGGAACAGCTATTATTAATCTGTTGCAGCTGACACCTGGTGAAAAGATATCAGCCATGATTCCAATCAGTGAATATGAAGAAGGCAAGAATCTTTTCATGATCACAAAGAAGGGTATTGCTAAGAAAACACCTGTTATTGAATTTTCAAATGTGAGAAAAACAGGACTTGCAGCGATTAATCTTCGTGAAGATGATGAATTGATAGAGGTAAAGACTACAGATGCTGATTCTGAGATATTCCTGGTTACCAAGTATGGTATGTGTATCCGATTCAAGGAAACAGATGTCAGAGCAATGGGCAGAACAGCAATGGGCGTTATCGGTATGAATCTGGAAGATGGCGATGAAATTGTCGGCATGCAGCTGAATACCCAGGGTGACTCTCTCTTAATTGTATCTGAAAAAGGTATGGGTAAGAGAACCCGAATGGATGAATTCAGTGTACAGAAACGTGGCGGTAAGGGTGTTAAATGCTATAAGATTGCTGATAAGACCGGTAATGTAATCGGTGTAAAGGCTGTAAATGATTCTCATGAGATCATGATGATCACAACAGAAGGTATTATCATTCAGCTTCGTATGGAAGATATTTCCATGATTGGACGTAATACCTCCGGTGTTAAGATGATCAATCTTGATGAGGGTGTAACTGTAGCAAGAATCGCAAAGGTACGTGAGAAGATTTCTGATGGAACGCAGGAATATGATGACGTAGATCAGGCTGCGGAGAAAGTAAATGAAGAATCTGAGGACGAAGAAGAGGAAAATATCATTTTCCCTACAGAATCTGATGAAGATGAAGAGTAAATAAATAAGCAGCAGAGTTTGAGATTATTTTTCAGACTCTGCTGCTTTCTCATAAAGATACGCATTTCCCATTTTGCCAACTCTGACTACAGTTTTGGTCTCCAGTAGAACATTCAGACCGGTGGTAGCATATTTTTGTGGAATATGAGCGCATTTGGCGTAGTCTTTCGTGGTAAATCTGGCAGGAAGTGTATCTGGTAAGAATTTACGATAATCCTTCATGGTATCAATACGTACCTCATCATAGATATCAACAGGAATGCCATCCATTCTTGAGGAACCTCTTTTTTTATCATAGCTCCATCCATTAAGATATCTGGTTTCTTCTACATCAATCAGTGAGATAATAAAGTGAAGTCTCGGATTTTGAAGAAACATTTTAATTCTGTATAATTCAGGTATGATCTGATAGAAAGTTCCTGTCTTGGGAGATTTTCTCTTATCAGAGAGTTCCCCGGTTTCTACATCCAGCCAGGATAACCATTTGGTATGCGCAACAGGGTATACGATCGTGACATCATGATCTTGAAGAAAAAAACTAAGCTTGTCTCTCATTGTATTAAAATTACGTGTCTGTATTTCAAAGATTTCTCCATCTACACAAATATCAGCGACATAAGTTCCAATTCTGATTTCATGATATGCAGGGTTTGGTGCATAATAATATTTAAGGACAGAGTGTATTGTTTTTTCACGCAATGTTCCAATTCCATTTTGTCCTTGTAATGCGCCAATCATTTGCATACATGCTTCGGAAAAGAGCGCTTTGTCAACAGACTGACAGACTGTATGAGATTCTGTTTTTTTTCTCATGAAAATATCTTCCTCCACATATGAATTCTTAGTTTATCTTATCATAGATACTGTAAAGATTTCAGAATTTTTTATGTTTTTTTTATTGAATATAAAAAGGACTGCATTACAATAAATAGTAAGAAAGGCATGGTTGATCAAATGTTTGGATATATAACAGTAAATAAACAGGAATTAAAATTCAAAGAATTTGATATGTATCAGGCATATTATTGCGGTCTATGCAGAGTACTGCGGGAAAAATACGGTTTTAGCGGGCAGTTTACATTAAGCTATGATTGTACTTTTTTGATTTTGTTCTTATCAGGGTTATATGAACCGCAGGAAGTGAGAGATAATAGAAAATGTGCACTTCATCCTAAGAAGGGAGCACCGTCATGCATTAACATGTATACAGAATATGCAGCTGACATGACGATACTTTTGAGTTATTATAAATGTGTGGATGATTGGAAGGATGAGCATAAGGCAAGCAGAATGCTTTTTGCAAAGTGGCTTACCGGTAATTATCAGAAAGTACAGGAGAAATATCCTGATAAATGTAAAAAAGTAGAAATTCTGTTTGATAAAATCTCAGATTGTGAAAAGAAACAGGAAGAAAGCCTGGATAAAGTGTCAGGACTTTTTGGTGAAGTACTGGCAGAACTGTTTGCCTACAAAAATGACGAGTGGGACGCCAGTATCCGAAGAATGGCATTTTTTCTTGGTAAATTTGTGTATTTAATGGATGCCTATGAAGATTTGGAGAAAGATAAGAAGAGCGGCAACTATAATCCTTTTGTATTTGTGGAGCAAAACGAGGAATATGAAGAAAAATGTCGTTCCATTCTATCCATGATGATGGCAGAATGTTCAAAGGAATTTGAAAAATTACCAATTATTCATAATATTGAATTATTAAGAAATATACTTTATTCAGGTGTCTGGTGCCGTTATGAGCAGCTACGCATGAAGAAGGAAAGGTTACCAAAATGAATGACCCGTACAAAGTGCTGGGAATAGAGAGAGGAGCAACAGAGGAAGAAATCAAGAAAGCTTATAGAAGTTTAAGCAGAAGATATCATCCTGATGCAAATATCAACAACCCCAATAAGGCACAGGCAGAAGAAAAATTCAAAGAAATACAGCAGGCATATAACCAGATCATGAAGGAAAGAGAACAGGGCTATACAGGACAGAGTGGTTTTGGAAATTATGGCGGCTTTTACAATAACACAACGACAGCAGATGATGAAGAATCTCATTATTATCAGGCAGCAGCAAATTATATCAGAAGCAATCATTGTCACGAAGCATTGAATGTATTGAATAATATAAAAGACAGAAGTGCAAAGTGGTATTATTATAGTGCTGTAGCAAATGCCGGGCTTGGTAATCAGGTATTGGCAATGGAACATGCAAGAACAGCGGTATCCATGGAACCTGGTAACATAGAATACAGACAGTTTTTAAATAATCTGGAGAATGGAAATAACTGGTATATGGGCAGACAGGCTCAATATGGTTATAACTCTTTTGGAACAGATGGACTGTGTTTTAAACTATGTCTGTTAAATGCATTTTGTAATTTATGTTGCGGTGGCGGCGGATTTTTCTGTGGCGGTCCCTATTATGGAGGACGATAGTGTGAATATAATAAAGAGTAAATATTATGGAATTATCAGAGGTGTTACGGTTGGAATAGCGTTTTTGCTGCAGATTATCACTATGGTACTTCTTGCCGTATATCTTTTCAGAGGATTTTTGATCATCTATTTATTATTGGAATTATTGAGTGTTTTAACTGTCTTTGCACTGGTTAATAATGCAGAATCCTATAAAATGTCCTGGATTATTATTATTCTGGTACTTCCGGTAGCAGGATTGTTTTTGTATTTTATGTGGGGACGTAAAAGACGTAATTCCAAAGAAAATAAACGAATATACGAAATTGAATCAGAAATATTTGACCATATGGTTCAGAATACAGAAGTAGCAGAAGATATTCAGAAGCAGCATCCTAATAAGGTTCAGATTAGCCGTTATCTCAGGAAAAAAGGCTTCCCAATCTATAATAATACACAAGTTACATATTATGAGATTGGTGAAGATATCATTCAGGCAATGATAGAAGACTTGAAAAAGGCGCAGAAATTCATTTTTCTTGAATATTTTATTGTATCAGATGGAAGAGTATGGAAAGAAATTCTTGAAATACTGACCCAGAAAGTACAGGAAGGCGTAGAAGTCAAATTACTGTTTGATGACTTTGGTACACTGATTATCAATAATCATGCGTTCCGTAAAGATCTGGAGAGCAGAGGAATAGAGCTGCGTATCTTTAATCCAATTCACAAAAATGTGGCAAGACTGTCTTTTAATTATCGTAACCATCAGAAGATTACAGTAATTGATGGCAATATCGGATATACAGGAGGCATCAATCTGGCAGACGAGTACGCCAATTATATTGTGCGTTTTGGTCATTGGAAGGATACAGGACTCAGACTTTATGGAGAAGGTGTATGGAGTTTTACCTGTATTTTTATGGCAATGTGGAAAGCTACAGATGCCGAAAGTGTCTTTGAATATGACAAATATCGTCCTAATGTAAAAGTAAAGGAAGATGGCTACGTACAGCCATTTGCCGGTGGACCTCACAGAAATCCAAGCAATCCTACAGAGGGTGCTTACACCAGAATGATCAACAAAGCCAGGGATTATATCTACATTACGACACCATATCTTGTACTTGACCAAAGTATGAGAGATGATCTGATCAGTGCCGCTCAAAGTGGTGTAGATGTCAGAATTATTGTACCTGGAATTCCTGATAAATGGTATGTGTATATGGTCAATGTATCCAACTATGGCAAGCTGATAGAGTCAGGTGTCAGAATTTTTGAATATAAGCCAGGATTTATTCATGCCAAAAATGTTGTTTCTGATGATGAGTGTGCGATTTGCGGAACCATTAATACAGATTACAGGAGTTTTTATCTGCATTATGAATGCGGTGTCTTTTTAAGTGAAATGGGCGCTGTATACGATATGAAGAACGATTTCCTCAGTACGATGGAGAAATGCGAGGAAATACAGCTTGATAAATGGAATAAGAGACCCTGGTATCAGAGATTGATTCAGTTTGTATTAAAAATAATATCACCTATGTTGTAGGAGAAAGGAGATATATATGCGTGAGAAAATAGCAAGATTTATGCAGGGCAGGTATGGCGTAGATGAACTGGCAAGATTTTTAACGGGACTTTCTATGGTATGGATCGTACTGGAATTAATCACCAGAAATCGATTCTTTGAAATTCTGTTCTGGGTAACGGTAGTATGGCTGTATTACAGAATTCTCAGTAGAGATTATGGAAGAAGGCAGCAGGAGAACAGCAAGTTCCTGACACTGCGTTATCGTTTTACTTCAAAATGGAATCAGTGGATTCATCCCAAGGGATATACAGCTAAGGGCAGCAGATGGGAGAAATTAAAATATGATCTTGCCCAGAAAAAGGCATATCATATCTATAAATGTCCAGGATGTGGACAGAAGATCAGGATTCCCAGAGGAAAAGGCAAGATTGCTGTCACATGTCCGAAATGTAACACAGAATTTATAAAAAGAAGTTAAAAAAAGGTAGCCGATTTGGCTACCTTTTTTATGTTCTGAAATTAACCTACAACTTTCTTTACCGCTTCTAATACACGTTCTGCCTGGAAAGGCTTTACAATGAAATCTTTTGCTCCAGACTGAATTGCTTCAATAACCATTGCCTGCTGACCCATTGCAGAACACATAATAA
>CAVBMG010000031.1:0-31543 GCA_963596435.1 Agathobacter sp. | reverse complement strand
GTGAGGAAAGTCCGGGCTTCACAGGGCAGGATGCCGGATAACGTCCGGTGGAGGTGACTCCAAGGCCAGTGCAACAGAAATAAACCGCCCGGTTTACCGGGTAAGGGTGGAAAGGCAGTGTAAGAGACTACCGCCCTCAAGGTAACGAGAGGGGCACATGTAAACCCCATCCGAAGCAAGACCAAACAGAGAACGATAGGTTTGCCCGACCTGTTTTCAGGTGGGTCGCTTGAAGCTGCTGGTAACAGTAGTTCTAGATAGATGATCATTCGTGCAGTAATGCACCGACATAACCCGGCTTATCGCTGCGCTTGCATACATGGAATCCTAAGGAGCTGAGTAATCAGCTCCTTTTATAGTTTATAGGGATAAAGCAAAGGGACGAATTGAGCAGATATCAGCTATAAGGTATAGTGGAGAAAAGGCAGGTGATCTGGTTGAATAAAAAGAAGGTTATAACTATAGCGTTGTTTATGGTAATACTGTTATTTATAGGATATATTATCGTGGTAAAAAATACGGTGTGGATGCATGCCAGGGGGAATGCAGAGGGGCAGCGTATGAGTGAAGAGTTTACCGATGAAACAGGCAAGCAGGAAAGTACCCAGGAAGAAACACCGCAGGTTTTGCAATCTGAGGAAGATGTGGAAAAGACAGATACAGCAGATATAGAACGGAGTCTGGTTCGTATTGCGGTGAAGCAGTCTGCGGGAATGGGAATTATCTGGGCGATTACGGAAGATGATGTAGTGATTGTATCTAACCGGCATGTGTTGACAGGAGATGTGGAAGCACAGGTTACTTTTGCTGACGGAGAGCAATTAACAGCTGAAGCACTGGGGTATTCGGCACAGTATGATATTGCCTTTTTTCAGATAGGAACAGAGCAGATATCGCAGGAGCTGCTACAGGAGATTGCAGAAGTAAAAAGACCATTGGAAATTGCATGGCAGGAGAGAACGCAGAGTGGGACAGCGATTATACAGGTTGACTCGGAAGAAGCAATTTATCAGGGAAACATCAGTCAGATACAGTATATACCAGAGTTTGGAACAGATATGCTTGTGACTTCCTGCTATGCGAAGGCTGGAATGTCCGGCGGTGGCGTATTTGATGAGGAAGGCTGGCTGCTGGGGATGATTACAGGTGGAGAAGCAGCAGGCAGCGTACAGAAGGAAGCATGGATCACATATAGTATCCCGTCGCCGATCATAGAACAGGAATATCAATTATTGATAGAATGAGGAACAGCATGGAGGTAATCTGTGTTGTTTTTTTTATAAAATATTACCTAATGGAAATGTGTAATAAAAGTCTTGTATTTGTAAAAATAATGCAAAACAATACAAATTTCCTATAATAATTGAGATAAATTGCATAATGTGATACAATTAATTTAATATATTTAAGAAACTGTTTAGAACTGTGTAAATTTTGCGTATGTAGTCTGAATAATTACATGTTTTGTAGCACAAATTGGCTACAGGAAAGTGGGGAAACGAAATGAACAACATTAAAGTAAGAACGAAGCTGACTATTGTTATGATAGTATCTGTGCTGGCATTAGTCATATGCACCTATTTATCAACAATGAATATGAATCAGCTCCAGACGAAAGCTCTGGATGTCATTGAGGAAGATGCAAGATCATCTTATGATGAAGAAATCAAACAACAGGTAGAAAATGTAATATCTTTATGTCAGAACATTTATGACAAATACCAGGCGGGGGAATATACAGAACAGGAAGCGAAGAAGCTTGCCGCTGATGAAATCAGAGCGCTGAGATATGGTGACAGCGGTTATTTCTGGGTAGATCAGTATGACGGAACTAATGTGGTTCTTCTGGGAAGTGCTACAGAGGGAACGAACCGTATGGAGACGAAGGACGCAGCCGGTTATCAGATGGTGAAAGAGATTATTCGTGTCGGTAAAGAAGCGGATGGTGGATATGTAGATTATGTTTTTCCAAAGGAAGGCGAGACAGAATCATCACCGAAACGTTCTTACAGTAAGGCATTTGAACCTTTTGAATGGGTCATTGGAACCGGCAATTATACAGATTACATTGATGATACGATTGCAACGGCCAAGAATGAATTCTCAGGCTATGTAACAGATAAAAGAAATCAGTTCTTTATTGTTGCCATTATAGATGCTGTAGTTGTAATTGTGCTGCTGATTCTTATTATTAACAGTATTGTAAGACCTTTGAAACAGTGTGTGGTATCAATTGGTGTTATGGAGAAGGGAGATTTCTCCCAGAAATTTGGAGAGCTTTTATTAAAGAGACGTGATGATTTTGGTATACTTGCCAATTCTCTGGAAACCATGCGTCTGGAATTGAACACATTAATTGGGCAGGTCAAGGAAGAAGCACAGGAAATCACAGGTATGATACAACAGATTGACGTGAATGTTCAGGACTTGGATGACGAAATCGGGGATGTATCTGCTACGACACAGGAACTGGCAGCAGGTATGGAAGAAACTGCTGCATCTTCAGAGCAGATTGATTCCATGTCACATGAAATCGAAAGTGCAGCCAAGAATATTGCGACACGTTCCCAGGATGGTGCATTAGAAGCAGATCAGATCAGAGAATGTGCATTGGAAATCAAGGGTGATGCTACAGATAATGATAACCGTACTAAGGCAATTCACGCAGAGATTGATGAAGAATTAAGCAAAGCACTGACAGATATCAAGGTAGTAGACCAGATTGGTGTGTTGGCAGAATCTATCATGCAGATCACAGCACAGACTAACTTATTGGCACTGAATGCATCTATTGAAGCAGCACGTGCAGGTGATGCCGGTAAGGGATTTGCAGTTGTAGCAGATGAAATCAGAGGTCTTGCAGAGCAATCCAAGTCAACGGTTGGTCATATTCAGGAAGTGACCCAGAATGTAGTAGCTGCAGTAGATAATCTTGCAGACGGAGCTAAGAAGCTTCTGGAATTTGTGGGAACAGATGTTGTGAAGAGCTTCTCCGGTTTCCTTACTATGGCGGACAATTACAGTGGAGATGCAGAAAGCGTGGATTCTCTTGTAACAGATTTCTCAGCTTCTTCCCAGCAGTTACTGGCTTCTATCAATGGCGTTATGGATGCGATCGGAGAGGTAAGTAAGGCAGCAACAGAAGGTGCAACAGGAACTACAGATATCGCTCAGAAGACGAGCGTCATTGTAGAGAAAGCATCAGATATCAGGGAAAAGGCTGAGACAGCGCATGATTCAGCAGACAGACTGGAGAAGACGGTAGCAAAATTTATTGTTTAGTAGCAAAATGCACATTATTTGATGATTTTTGCAATAAAATGTGATAAAATTGTATACATAAAATCAAATGAATGATTCATCATTTGTAGAATCATATATAAGGTAAAGGAGGACAAGCAATGGCAAAAGAATTGATCGCAATGCTCCTGGCTGGTGGACAGGGTTCCCGTCTGTATGCTTTAACACAGAAATTAGCGAAACCCGCAGTACCCTTTGGAGGAAAGTATCGAATCATTGACTTTCCGTTGTCAAATTGTGTAAATTCGGGGATTGATACGGTGGGTATTCTGACACAGTATCAGCCGCTGGTGCTTAATGAGTACATAGGTAACGGTCAGCCGTGGGATTTGGACAGGCTGCATGGAGGTGTGCATATTTTACCGCCTTATCAGCAGGCGAATGGTTCTGACTGGTACAAGGGAACCGCGAATGCAATTTATCAGAACTTATCATTTATTCAGCGATATAATCCCAAGTATGTTATCATTTTGTCCGGTGATCAGATCTGCAAGCAGGATTATAGTGATTTTCTGGCATTCCATAAGGAAAAAGGAGCAGAGTTCAGCGTGGCTGTTATGGAGGTTCCCTGGGAGGATGCTTCCCGTTTTGGCTTAATGGTAGCTGATGAAAATGACAAGATCACAGAATTCCAGGAGAAGCCCAAGAATCCGAAGTCTAATCTGGCTTCTATGGGTATTTATATCTTTAACTGGGATATTCTGAAGAAATATCTGGAAGAGGATGAAGCGGATCCCAATTCGGAAAACGATTTTGGTAATAACATTATTCCAAATCTGTTACGAGATGGACGTAAGATGTATGCTTATCACTTTAATGGATACTGGAAAGATGTAGGAACCATCAATTCCCTGTGGGAAGCCAACATGGAAGTGCTTGATCCTGAGCACAGCGGTATCGACCTGTTTGATGAGAACTGGAAGATTTACAGCCGAAACAGTGGTATGACAGGTCATAGAATCGGTGCAAATGCAGAAGTACATGAATCCATGATTACAGATGGATGCCGTGTATATGGTTCTGTGAAACATTCTATTCTTTTTGCAGGTGTTACAGTGGAAGAAGGTGCGCAGATCGAGGATGCTGTTGTTATGGGCGGCACTGTGATCAAGGCTGGTGCAGTAGTAAAACACTGTATTATCGCAGAGGATGTTACAATAGAGGAAAATGCTGTAGTAGGTGCAATGCCTGAAGGTGACGAGAACGGAGTTGCAACAGTAGGCTCTGGTGTTACAGTAGGCAAGGGCGCCAAGGTTGGACCTAAGGCAATGGTATATAGCGATGTAAAGGACGGTGAAGAGAAATGGTAAATTCAAATGCAGATGCAATGGGTATTATTTTCCCAAACAGTTATGATACACTGGTTCCTGAACTGGTCAGTGACCGTCTGATGGCTTCCATTCCTTTTGCAAGCCGTTATCGTATGTCAGATTTCGTGATTTCCAGTATGGTTAATTGTGGCATTGATAATATTTCCCTGATCGTACGTAAGAATTATCATTCCCTGATGGATCATCTGGGTTCAGGTCGTGAATGGGATCTGACACGTAAGAATGGTGGATTGAATATTGTACCGCCTTTTGCACAAAAAACGATCAAGCTTTATAATGGCAGAGTAGAAGCACTGGAGAGCATCAAGCAGTTCATTCGTTCCCAGAGAGAAAAATATGTAATTCTTTCAGATGCGAACCTGGCTGTTAATTTTGACTTTAAAGCATTGCTGGATGCTCATGTGGAAAGTGATGCTGATGTGACGATAGTCTATAACAGACAGGAGATTCCACAGGCATTTAAGAATCCCAATGTTGATATCCAGGATATGTATTTTACACTGGATGTCAATAGCGAAGGCAGGGTTCGGGAGATACATATGAATTCTGTACAGCCGGGAGTTCAGAACATGGGAATGAATATCTTCGTCCTGGAGAGAGAATTACTCATCAGTCTGATTGATGAAGCATATCTGAAAGGACAGTCTTATTTTGAACGTGATGTTCTGGCACCTAAGACCGGACAGCTTCATATGCAGGGGTATTGTTATGATGGTTATGTAGCACGCATTAATGATATGCAGAGTTACTTTAAGGAAAATATGAAGCTTCTGGATGAAGACAATCTGGATGCATTGTTCTCCGGCAATCAGATTTATACCAAGATTCGTGATGATAACCCGACCCGTTATATCAATGGCTGCAAGGTCAAGAATGTAATGGCGGCTGATGGCTGTGAGATCAGTGGTGAAGTGGAGAATTGTGTTCTGTTTCGTGGCGTGAAGATTGGAAAAGGCGCTAAAGTCAAGAACTGTGTACTGATGCAGGATACAGTGATTGAAGATGGCGCAGAAGTAGAATATCTTATCACGGACAAGAATGTAACAATCCGCTCCGGCAAACATTTGCAGGGTAATGATACCTTCCAGGTGTATGTAGCCAAGAGACAGATTGTATAATTCAATAGCCAAAATCAGGACCTTATAGAGAAAAATTTTCTATGAGGTCTTTTGATATGATAGAAAGGTATATATTGCAATGGATAAAAAATTAAAGTACGGAGTGATGGCAGCGGCAGCAGCCGGTGTTGCCGCAACGGGTGCATATCTGTGCTGGCCTAAGCGTAAGGTAAAATCTCCTGATGGAACGAAGCAGCTGGAAGCAGAACAATCAAAAAATACCATCCGTTATTTATCGGAAGATAACTATATGGAAACAATGCATCAGGTAGTTGAACCATATTTGAAAGAACATATGACTTCAGGCTATATTGGCGGATATGATAGCAGACAGCTTTATTATGAGCAGTATCTGTCCAAACAGCATAAGGCGCATATTGCCATAGCGCATGGCTACACGGATGGCTGCTACAAGTTCAGGGAATCTATCTATTATTTCCTACAGGCAGGCTATTCAGTCAGCATCATAGATCAAAGAGGACATGGCTATTCCTGCAGACAGCAGGAAGACCTGTCTAAAGTTACAATAGGTGACTTTGATGAATATGTGAAGGATTATCGCATCTTTGTAAAAGATAAAATAACACCCGTGATGAAAGACGGAGAGAAGCTGTATATGTTTGCACATTCCATGGGTGGATGTATTGCAGCATTGCTAATGGAAGAAGATCCTGAATTATTTGATGCAGCGGTATTGATTGCACCAATGCTTGAGATTCTATATGGAGGTTTGCCGGAGAATACAGCAATGTCTATTACCAAGGCAGCAACATTGATGGGCAGAAGCGAGAAATATATTCTGGGCAGAGGCGCTTTTGACGGAACATACGATTACGTGCACAGTTCTATCAGCAGTGAACCAAGATATGCCTATCTGCATGATATTCAGCTGCATGATCAGAATTACCAGACTTACGGCGGTACTTATGCATGGCTTACAGCAGCCGTTAAGGCAGCTGACAAGGCAGTGAAGAATGCAGATAGATACAGTACACCTACTTTACTGTTTCAGGCAGAACTGGATAATACAGTAGGGGCAAGCGGTCAGAATGCTTTTGCAGACAGGGCTTCCAATGTTCAGCTGATTCAGGTATTAGGCGCAAAACACAGCATCCAGCTGTCAGAGAATCCGATTATGATTCCTTTCATGGATCAGGTCATGGATTTCTATGAGGCACATTTGAAAAATTAAAATAACATATGTAACGTAATTGTCATAAGATAATAGAACAGGTAATAGAGTAAGTGTAGCGATACATTTACTCTTTTTCTTTTTCGGGAGGGTTATATATGCGAAATATTTATCTTGGTGACAGAGGAGTGCTTGTGCAGTATTTGCAGCTGGCATTGACAAGAGCAGGCTATCCGATAGAGATGGATGGTATCTTTGGAACAGACACCTGTAAGGCATTGCAGGCTTTTCGAAGAGAACATGTGGTGCATGGAGAAGCAGTGGGGTGCTATGTAGATCAGGTGGTGTGGAAAGAGCTGATTCCTTATCTAAAAGGATACATAACATATGTTATTGCAAAAGGGGATACGATATGGAATATAGCAAATTCCTACGAGACAACGCAGGAGGCGATACTGAGAGCCAATCCGTCTATGCAGGTGAATAATCTGCAGCCGGGAATGAGGATTTATGTACCGCTTGCATTTCCACTGGTGTCTGAAGAGGTAGCTTATACTTCCATATTATTGTCTTTTATCATAGAAGGACTGCGTATAAGGTATCCGTTTCTGGCGATTGGAAATATCGGAACAAGTGTTATGGAAAAGGAGATTCCCTATATCAGAATTGGAACAGGTGCTACAGAAGTGTTCTATAATGCGTCTTTTCATGCAAATGAATGGATTACGACACCGTTGCTTCTCAAGTTTGCAGAAGAGTATGCATCAGCTTATGCACAGAATGGCATTATCAATGGAGAGATTGCATCATATCTGTACGACACCTGTAGTCTGTATCTGGTGCCTATGGTCAACCCGGACGGCGTGGATCTGGTGAATGGGGTATTGGGGAACATGAGATATGAGCAACAGGCGAGGATAATAGCGGCACAGTATCCTGATATTCCATACCCGGATGGATGGAAAGCCAATATTGACGGTGTGGATCTGAACCTGCAGTTCCCGGCTGGCTGGGAACAGGCAAGGACAATAAAGTTCAGTCAGGGATATACTACACCAGCACCAAGAGATTATGTGGGAGAGGCACCATTGACGGCAATTGAAAGTATCAATGTCTATGAGTTTACCAGAATGCATGATTTCAGACTGATTATCGCTTATCATACACAGGGAGAAGTCATATACTGGAAGTATCTGGATTATGAGCCTGACAAGTCCAGACAGATAGCGCAGTATTTTGGCAATGTCAGCGGATATGCTGTAGAAGAAACGCCGACAGAGTCAGGGTATGCAGGCTATAAAGACTGGTTCATTCAGGAGTATAACAGACCGGGCTATACCATAGAAGTGGGACTGGGTGTAAATCCACTTTCCATGGAACAATTTCCACAGATCTATCGGGATAATTATTACATACTTGTTGGTGGCATGACGCAAATATAGGATAGGCAAAAGAGATAAAAAGTGTTATTGTGATAGAAGATGCGTAATAGTAATAGAAGAAATAAGAATAAGAAAGATACGGGCGAAATAAAAAATGAGTTTTTTATATGTGTTTCAAAAGATGATAGAATTGTTCCTGATTGTAATGATAGGCTACATTGCATGTAAATGTGGTGTATTTGATAAAGACGCAAGGGTAAAAGTTACAAGACTGGTATTGAATGTTACGTTGCCGGCTATGATTCTTTCTTCCGTTATGAATCAGGAAGAAATGATGGAAGCGGGTGATATTTTATTTCTGCTGTTAATTGCTGTTGCAAGTTATGTCATACTTTTTGCAGTGGCTTTGATTATACCAAAGGTGCTTAGAATCAAGCCATCTGAGGAAGGGGTATACCGGTTTATGCTGGCATTTGGAAATGTGGGATTTATCGGATATCCGGTGACACAGGCGGTATTTGGAAGTAAAGCCATATTTTATACCAGCATTTTCAATATGCCTTTTAATGTACTGGTCTATTCGGTTGGAGTTATGTTTCTGCAAAAGACAGCAGATGGAAGACAGGACAACAGGATTTCATATAAGAAGCTGTTACTGACGCCGTGTATGATCAGCTCTGTTATTTCAATTATTATGGCATTAATGCAGTATCAGGGACCAGCCCTCATTGGGGAGACGTGCGATATGGTAGCGGCTATTACTACACCTGCTGCACTGATGATTATTGGTTCTTCACTGGCAGAGCTTCCTTTTCGGGAAATGTTCAGCAATGGGAGGATTTACCTTTTTGCAATATGCAGGCTGATTCTTCTTCCACTGCTCACCTATCTGGTATTTGGGCTTTTTGTAAAGGACAGTCTGTTACTTGGGGTTGCAGTTGTGATTTCAGGAATGCCGGTGGCTACCAATGGTACAATGCTTTGTCTTCAATATGGTGCAGATGAGAAATTAATGGCGCAGGGAACGTTTATTACAACTCTTTTGTCCGTTATCAGTATCCCATTGCTTGCAATGTTTCTGTACCGCTAATTGTAAGGAAAAGGACTGATTGACACAGTGACCAAATGGGTTTACCATAGTTGCAGGATAGAATGAAGTTCGTGACAGAATACAGGAGGAGAAGGTTATGAAGAAGAAAGTCTTTATTGATGGTAGTGAGGGAACAACAGGGCTTCGTATATTTGAGCGTTTTGAGAGCAGAGATGATATAGAATTATTAAAGATTCCTTCAGAACTGAGAAAGGACCCGGTTGAAGTAAAGAAATACATTAATGAATCAGATATTACATTCCTTTGTCTGCCGGATGCAGCTGCAAGAGAAGCGGTTGCCATGGTAGAGAATGAGAATACTATTATATTAGATACTTCTACAGCACACAGAACAGAGGCTGGTTGGGCATATGGTTATCCTGAATTGTCCGCAGCTCACAGAGAGGCAATCAGAACAGGGAAAAGAATTGCAGTTCCAGGCTGCTATGCGACAGGATTTATTACCACTGCATATGCGCTGGTAGCAGGCGGTATATTGCCAAAGGATTATCCGGTATCTGCTTTTGCAGTGTCAGGCTACAGCGGAGGCGGTAAGAAGATGATCGCCCAGTATCAGGCGCAGGATAAGGAGAAAGAACTTTCTTCTGCAAGACTGTATGCACTGAGCCAGTCCCATAAGCATTTAAAAGAGATGAAAGCCATATCAGGGCTGGAGAGAACACCGCTGTTTTCCCCTATGGTAACAGATTATTACAGTGGTATGACAGTAAGTCTGACTTTCTATGCTGATATGTTAAATGGCAAGCAGACTCCTGAGACAGTCAGGGAGTATCTGGCAAAGCACTATGCTGGCGAGAAGTTCATTACAGTGCAGCCTCTGGGCGCAGAAGCAGAGTCTGGTGGTGTATTGTTCTCCAGCGCACGTTCCGGTTGGGATGGACTGGAGATTTATGTAACAGGTAATGAGGAAAGAATCATGGTCACAACACGTTTTGATAACCTGGGTAAGGGTGCTTCCGGTGCCGCTATCCAGTGTATGAACATTGTACTTGGCTGTGAAGAAGACAAAGGATTAACAGTATAATTGCTGATGTAGGAAAGGCATGGTTAATGATATGAGATTGCCGCAGGAATTTGAGGCAAGAATGCAGGATATGCTGGGTGAAGCATATCCTGCTTTTAGACAAAGTTATGAGAAGAACAAATTTCAGGCGCTTCGAGTGAACCCGATGAAGGGAACGCAAGAGGCCTTTTTGCAGTCTGCACCTTTTACAATGAGAAAGGTTCCCTGGGCAGAGAACGGCTTTTATTACAGTGAACAGGATCAGCCGGGCAAGCATCCCTGGCATGAAGCAGGCGTTTATTATATTCAGGAGCCAAGTGCTATGGCACCGGCTGCTTATCTGGAAGCAAAGCCTGGTGAGAAGGTACTGGATCTGTGTGCGGCTCCTGGTGGCAAGACCACGCAGATTGCAGCTTCCATGCAGGGACAGGGTATTCTGGTATGTAATGAGATACATCCTGCAAGAGCCAGGATCCTGGCAGAGAACGTAGAGCGTATGGGGATTCCCAATGCACTGGTGACGAATGAGACGGCAGCGAAGCTGGCAGATATCTTTGATGAATATTTCGACCGGATTCTGGTAGATGCGCCATGCTCTGGCGAAGGCATGTTCCGCAAGAATGAAGAAGCATGTGACGAGTGGAGTCTGGATAATGTGCGTTTGTGTGCGCAGAGACAGGATGAAATACTGGATTGTGCAGCATCCATGTTAAGAGCCGGTGGGCGGTTAGTCTATTCTACCTGTACCTTCGCTCCTGCGGAAAATGAAGGAAGTATGGCAAGATTCCTCATGAGACATCCTGATTTTACACTGGAAGAAATTCCTTTATATGAAGGAATGGACAGAGGTGTTCCGCAGTGGGCTTTCTATGGAGAAGACAGCGATGTGGATGTATCAGGAATGCATCTGGAGAGAACGATTCGCCTATGGCCTCATAAATTAGATGGAGAGGGACATTTCCTTGCTGTTCTGCGTAAGGCAGGAGAAGTACCACAGGGATATACAGGATTTTTGAAATATGGAACAGAGACAGGCTTTTTCCCGGCTAATGCAGTAGAATCCAGAAAAGGAAAAAAAGGGAAACAGCAGCCCTCCAAAGCAGCGGATTACAGTCAGTTTCTTGATTTTCAGAAAGAAACCTTGCAGATTGATCTGATGGAGAGGGAGAACGGAGGCTTATATCTGTTTGGAGAGCAGTTATATCTGCTGCCAAAGAACATGCCATCTTTGCATACGCTGAAAGTGCTGCGATGCGGTCTGCATCTTGGAACCTTGAAGAAGAATCGGTTTGAGCCATCTCATGCCCTGGCGCTGGCACTCAAACCGCAGGAAGTACAGCATGTGTGGAAGCTGTCTGCAACAGATGCACAGACGGTTGGTTATCTCAATGGTCAGACATTGACCTGTGATGATGCCAATCTGCCAAAGGGCTGGTATCTCATTACAGTAGACGGATACAGTCTTGGATGGGGCAAGCTGGCTGGGCAGATTATGAAGAACCATTATCCGAAAGGACTTAGAAAACCATGAGACACAGAAAGACAACTCTGACAGAGGGGAATCCTGTCAAACTGATTGTGTTATTTGCAATCCCTATTTTTCTGGGAAATCTGTTTCAGATATTATATAGTCTGATTGATACGAAAATTGTAGGAAGTACGTTAGGGGAGACGGCGCTGGCTTCGGTAGGTTCCGTTTCTACTTTATATAATCTGTTGACAGGATTCTTCAATGGATTGACGCTGGGCTTTAGTGTCGTGACGGCTCGTTTCTATGGAAGCGGCGAGGAGAAAGCACTTAAAAAGAATATAGCAGGAGCAATTACTCTTGGCTTTGGAACAGCAATAGTATTGATTACGCTGACAGCTGTCTTCTTAAAACCGATATTAAGACTGTTACAGGTGCCTACAGAACAGTTTGATATGTCATATTCCTATATTGTTGTTCTGGTGTGGGGTATGTTCATTACGCTGGCGTATAATCTGTGTGCCAATACCCTGCGTGCTACAGGAGATTCAGTGACACCATTGATCTATCTGGTGATTTCATCGCTGGTCAATGTAGGATTAGACTATTTCTTTATTCTGAATCTGCATCTTGGTGTGGCAGGCGCAGCCTATGCTACTGTCATTGCGCAGTTCCTGTCAGTGGTATTGTGTCTGATCAGAATCTATAGAGGTTTTCCTATATTGCATGTGGGAAGAGAAGATTTTCAATTTGATCGTGAACAGCTCTGGCAGTTATATCAGAATGGGTTGTCCATGGGGCTGATGTCCAGTCTGGTGAACTTTGGTACAGTTGTATTGCAGTCTGGAATCAATCAGCTGGGAACTTCCATTATCGTGGCACATACAGCAGCCAGAAAAGTATTTGAAATCTGGAATCTGCCTATCAGTGTGATGGGTTCTGCCATGGCTACATATTGTGGTCAGAATTATGGCGCCGGTAAATATGGAAGAATCAGAGAAGGGATAAAAGGTGCACTGGGACTGGGAGCTGTCTGGGCTGTTGCGGTCTTTATTATGGCGCATACCATATCACCTTATCTGATCCGTTTTATTGCAAGCTCTGACAGTCCTGAGATCATTTACTGGGGAAAAACTTATCTGGAATATGACATGTCTTTCATTATTCTGTGTGTGGGCATTGTGGTATTGCGTAATTCCATGCAGGGATTTGGTGATTATAAGACGCCTGTCGTTTCCAGTTTTATAGAGCTTATGGGCAAGGTTGTATTTACATTTACATTTGTCAGATTCTTTGGATATTGGGGAATTATATGGACAGAACCAGTAATCTGGGTATTGATGGTAATTCCTCTGATTATCCAGACCTGGAGAAATCCTGTGGTACATAGTCAGGATGCATAGAAAGGGGTATATGTGTGAAAAAATATGAAATGGATATGTGCAGTGGTTCTATTTTCAAGAAAATGCTGATGTTTGCGTTGCCGCTTATGTGTTCGAGTATTCTGCAACTTCTGTTCAATGCGGCAGATATCGTGGTAGTTGGACGTTTTGCAGGAGATAATGCATTAGCAGCGGTGGGGTCTAATACATCGCTGATCAATCTGCTGACCAATCTCTTCGTAGGTCTGTCTATCGGTTCTAACGTATTGACAGCCAGATATTATGGAGCAAAACAGGATAAAGACCTGAAAGAGACAGTACATACCTCTATGATGTTGAGCATTTATAGTGGTATTCTGCTGACTGTGATAGGAGTTGTTGCCGCAAGGCAGATTCTGACCTGGATGCAGGCACCGGAAGAAGTCATAGGACTTGCAGAGCTTTATCTGAGAATCTATTTTGTAGGTATGACAGCTACAATGATCTATAATTTTGGCAGTGCGATTCTTAGAGCCATCGGAGATACGAAGAGACCTCTGTATTATCTGCTGGCTGCCGGAGTAGTGAACGTGGTTCTGAATCTGTTCTTTGTAATCGTATGCAGACTGGGTGTAGCGGGTGTTGCAATTGCGACAGTTATATCACAGACGATATCAGCTTTTCTGGTAGTGCGTTGTCTGATGAAAGAGCAGGGAGCCATTCGTCTGGAATTAAAAGAGCTTCGAATCGAGAAGGACAAGCTTATGCGCATTCTGCAGATTGGTCTTCCGGCGGGATTTCAGGGAATTGTCTTTTCTCTGTCTAACGTAGTGATTCAGTCAGCGATTAATTCCTTTGGTGCGATTGCTGTGGCAGGTAATTCTGCAGCAGCCAACATTGAAGGCTTCGTATATATGGCTATGAATGCCTTTTATCAGGCTACGATATCTTTCACAAGCCAGAACTTCGGAGCCAGGAAGAAGGATCGTATTAATAAGATACTGTTTGCGGGACAGGTCTATGCTGTTGCAACCGGTCTGATTCTGGGAAGCCTTGCCGTATTCTTTGGAAAAGAGCTTCTTAGCATCTATTCTACCAGCCCGGAGGTCATTGCTGCGGGAATGGTACGATTACAATATATCTGTAAGGTGTATTTTCTGTGTGGAATCATGGATGTATTTGTAGGTGCATTGAGAGGAATCGGATATTCCATTATGCCAATGATTGTTTCTCTGTTGGGAGCCTGTGGATTGCGCCTGCTATGGCTGGCAACTGTATTTCAGATTCCACAGTATCACACACAAGATATTATATATTTGTCATATCCTATTACCTGGATCATTACATTTACAGTGCATGCGCTGTGCTATATATGGGCGAGAAAACAGGTTGATAAAAAATTTGTATAAAGTGATATAAAGATAGAAAGGTATGGTGATTCATATGTCACAGATAGGATCAAAGAGAATCAGTCAGCATTTTGGTACTGGTATTTTTGCAGAACTGAATGAGAAGAAGGAAGAAATGGAGAAGAAAGGGCGTAAGCTCTATAATTTGTTCGTAGGAACACCGGACTTTGCACCTGCACCGCATATTATGGAAGCAGTGCAGAAGAGCGCAGCCAATCCTGAAGATTACAAATATTCCCTGGTGGACATTCCTGAGCTTCTGGATGCAGTGGTAGATTACTATCAGGATCGTTTTCAGGTGTCCATTACACCGGATATGATTACAGGAGTACATGGCTCACAGGAAGGAATCGGACATGTATGCATGGCGCTCTGTGATCCTGGGGATGTAGTCTTATTGCCTAATCCCGGCTATCCCATATTTGAGGCAGGCGCTTATCTGGCACAGACAGAGCAGTATTTCTATGATTTAAAAGAGGAAAATCACTTCCTGCCGGTTCTTTCAGAGATACCGGAAGATATTGCAAAACGTGCCAAGGTCATGATCGTTTCCTATCCTTATAATCCTGTCTGCAAGACAGCTCCTGCATCCTTCTATGATGAACTGATTGCCTTTGCCAGGAAATATGACATTTTTATCATTCATGATAATGCCTATTCAGATATCATATATGACGGCAGAGTAGGCGGTTCTTTCCTGCAGCATGAAGGAGCAGGAGAAGTAGGGGCAGAATTCTTTTCTTTATCCAAGTCCTTTAATGTGACCGGAGCAAGAATTTCCTTTATGATTGGACGCAAGGATGCAATTGATGCCATGAAGCTTCTTCGCTCCCAGATTGATTTCGGTACATTTATTCCTATCCAGCGTGCAGCAGTGGCAGCTTTAAGAGGACCGAGAGATTATGTGAAAGAACAGTGCAGAAAATATCAGGAGCGCCGGGATGCGTTATGTGGTGGATTCCGCAGTATTGGCTGGAATGTTCCTGACAGTGAAGGAACCATGTTTGTATGGGCGCCGATTCCCAAGGGATACAAATCTTCCAGAGAGTTTGCCATGGAGCTGGTGGAGAAAGCAGGCGTATTATGTACACCGGGTGATGCCTTTGGCAGCCTGGGTGAGGGCTATGTGCGTTTTGCCCTTGTTCTTCCACCGGAGGAGCTGGCTAAGGCAGTACAGGCAGTGGCAGACAGCGGAGTATTAGAGAGGAAATAAGATTTTGACGATTCGGACATGCTATGAAGAGGCAGGAGCGGACTATGATTCGCTCCTGAAACGGTATAGAAGTGATAAATTACTGGAGAAATATCTGCGGCGTTTTCTGGAGGACACCAGCTTCGCCAGATTGCAGGATTCTATGGAAAAGGGCGATATAACAGGCGCTTTCGATGCAGTACATGATCTGAAAGGAATCAGCCTGAATATGGATCTGAAAGAATTGTATGCAAAAAGTGCAGAATTAACAGAGCTTCTTCGGGATGGACAAAAGAGGGATTGTCAGAAAGAATATGAAGCAGTTATAACAGAATACAAGAGAGTATGGAATGTGATTTTCAAAGGAATATAAGCGTTTGCTTAATTTTATGTTGCGAAAAATTCTCATGTATGGTATCGTAATTTTATTATTACTCGTTATCATGGTAAAGTGATAAAGTAATGAAAATATATTTTACATGAGGAGAACAACATATGGACGCATTCAGCAACTTTTTATCAAAAGTGGATAATCTTGTGTGGGGACTGCCACTGATTATCCTGATCCTGGCAACCGGTATTTTCCTTACCATCCGATTAAAAGGCATTCAGATTGCACAGCTTCCAAGAGCGATCAAGAATCTGGCAGCGAATGAGAAGAGTGGTACAGAAGGAGAAGTATCCAGCTTCGCAGCATTATGTACGGCGCTTTCTGCAACCATCGGTACTGGTAACATTGTCGGTGTTGCAACAGCTATCGTAGCAGGCGGACCGGGAGCTTTGTTCTGGATGTGGATGGCTGCCCTGGTAGGAACAGCTACGAAATATTCTGAGTGTCTTCTCGCTGTAAAATACCGTGTGGTAGAGAAAGACGGTCACATCATTGGAGGACCGTTCTATTACATAGAAAAGGGTATGGGTAAGAACTGGAAATGGCTTGCCAGAATCTTTGCATTCCTTGGAGTCTGTGTAGGATTGTTCGGTATTGGTACTTTTTCACAGATCAATGGTATTACCAGTGCAGTGAACAATTTCTTTGATGCGAATAATACACATATGGTACAGATTCTTGGACATTCCTATTCCTGGAGTGTTGTAATCTCAGGCTTGCTGATTACATTGTGCGTAGCACTGGTACTGATCGGTGGATTACAGAGAATTTCCAGTGTCGCACAGGTCGTAGTACCTTTTATGGCTGTTTTATATGTAGTGTCAGCGCTTTTGATTCTGATATTTAATGTAACTGCAATTCCAGGCGCTATCGTAACGATTGTAAAGAGTGCCTTTGGATTACGTGCAGCAGCAGGCGGCGCAATCGGTGCCATGATCGTGGCTATGCAAAAGGGTATTGCAAGAGGTATCTTCTCTAATGAAGCAGGTATTGGTAGTGCGCCAATCGCAGCGGCAGCAGCACAGACAGACCAGCCTGCACAGCAGGGATTGATTTCCATGATGGGAACCATTATTGATACATTGATTATCTGTACAATGACTGGTCTTTCTATTGTAATTACAGGAACATGGGATATGGGACTGGAAGGTGTTGCAGTTACAACGAAGGCTTTCCAGATCGGGCTTCCATTCCCTGATACAGTAGCTTCCTTTATTTTGATGGTATGTCTGGTGTTCTTCGCATTTACAACAATTCTCGGCTGGGATTATTACAGCGAGAGATGTCTGGAATATCTGACAGGACATAATCAGAAAGCAGTTAAGGTATATCGTTGGATTTATATAGCCTGTGTCTTCATTGGACCGTATATGACAGTCAGCGCTGTATGGACGATTGCAGATATCTTCAATGGTCTGATGGCGATTCCAAACCTGATTGCTCTGCTGGCATTGAGCGGTGTAGTTGTGGCAGAAACGAAGAAGTATCTGGATAGCCTGAAATAGCACAAAGGCAGGGGAGATTAGTGAATTGCACCAGAGTTCACTGATCTCCTCTTTTTTATTTTATGATAGAGGAAAGGACAAGAGAATATGAAATTATTATATGGAACCGGGAATCAGGCGAAGATATCCGCTATGAGACAACGCCTGAAAGAACTGGATATAGAACTGATTGGGTTGGAAGATATGAAAGAGCAGGGTTATGAGATACCGGCTGCACCGGAGAATGGCAGTACGCCACTTGAAAATGCAAGGCAAAAGGCGCTTGCCTATTATAAAGCTTTTCATATGCCTGTATTTTCCTGTGATTCAGGTCTGTATTTTGACAATGTTCCAGATGAAATCCAGCCTGGAGTACATGTACGGACTATAAATGGAAAATATCTCTCAGATGAAGAAATGCTGGCATATTATACAGGGCTGGTGAAGAAGTACGGACCACTTACGGCACGGTACAGGAATGCTATTTGTTTCGTAAAGGATGAGAACAGTATCTATGAGGCAATTGATGAAGCAAAGGAGAGTGAGAAATTCATTCTGACGGACATTCCACACAGCCGGATCAGAAAGAAGGGTTTTCCTTTAGACAGCATATCCATTGATATCAAAACGGGACAATACTATTATGACCTTTCCATGGAACAGTTGGATAAAGTAGCGGTCGGAGATGGTTTTCTGTCTTTTTTCAAGGAGTTAAAAGAAAAAGTATTATAGCAATATGTACAGATTTTACAGCACACAATCTAAAATGCATGCTATACGCGCATAGTTGCACATAATAAACATGCATAATTTAACACATAGATACAATGATTACAAAAATGAAGCAAAATTAGCATATAAAATGGTTACATTTGCATAGTTTACATAATGACTTGATTAGAAAATCCAGATATATTTCCTTATAATAATGACTAAAGTGCAAGAGGTTACAGCAAATTGTTCACTTTGGTGCGGCAATGGTGCCGTATGCGTTACGCAAAGATTATTATGGGAGGAATGAAGGATGATAAGGAAAAAGAGTCTGGCAAAAGCAATGGCACTTACATTAAGTGTATCTATGCTTGGAACGAGTATGCCGGGATCTGTATCTACAGCAGCAGAACTGCAGGAAACAGAGACAGAAGCTCAATCCGAGACAGACAGCTCATCTGAGGATGCGAAGGAAGTAGCAGATGCACCAGAAGAGGATGCAGAAGCAGATGAAGGAGATGCTTCTGACGACAAGTCAAATGAAGACAATAAGGAATCTTCTGATAATAAGGAGTCAGAGGAATCCAGGACTTCAACTGAGGCAGAAAAGACCGAAGTAACAACCGAAGAAGAGAAAATGACAACAGAGGAAGAGACAACAGAGGAAGAAATAACCGAGGAAGAAACCACAGAAGAAGAAACAACCGAAGAAGAGACTGCCACAGAAGAAGAGACAACCACTGAGGAAGAGACTACTACAGAAGAAATGACCGAGGAAATAGCAGTCCTTGCAGCTTATGGTGTAGAACTCTCTCAGGGGGACGATGGTTATGAATCCTTTACTTCCGACAGAGTAATTGCTGAATTTGCATTTGGAACAGATGTTAATTCAGAAACAGTGTATGATTCAGAAAGTGGATATGGTTTCAGCGATGTAGATTACAATACAGCACCAAAAGGCTGGGATGGCAGCGTATATTATCCAAGAACAGCCAATGTATCTACAAGTGCTGCATCTTATGTCAGGGATGAAGATGATATGCTTGCCATTGACAGTAAGGTGTGGACAGAAACAGAATCTACAGGCTACGGTGTATACACATACGAAAATACATCCACATTTGACATGGATGTATACAATGCAGATTATAAGATTGAAGTGACTTTTGCCAATCCTACAGATAATTCATACAATGCATATGTAGAGGCAGAAGATATTACAAGACAGACTGATATTAATGTAGAAGCAGGCAGCACGAAGACAGTAACTATCAGTGCCTGCGTTGTAGATGGACAGTTGAATCTGAAATTCCTGGGCAGCAGTACAGCAACCAGCGATTCAGATGCTTCCACACAGACAGTCTATGTGTCCAATGTGAAAGTAACCAGACTGGCAACCAATTCATCTGCTTCCAAGCCTACGATATTCATAGCATCTGACTCAACAGTACAGACCTATGAATCCAATTATTACCCACAGACAGGCTGGGGACAGACTCTTGCACAGTTCTTTGGCAATGATATTAATGAATATGAATGTGATGACTGCAATTTCAGCCAGGCACAGACCTATGAGACAGAGAATGTCATTGTAGAGAACAGAGCAATCGGCGGCAGAAGTTCCAAATCCTATGTGGAAGAAGGTAAGCTGGATGATCTTCTGGAAGATGTAAAACCAGGCGATTATCTGCTGGTTCAGTGGGGACACAATGATGCAACATCCTCCAGACCAAACAGATATGTATCTTCCAGTGATTTCAGAAAATGGCTGATGTACTACATCAATGGTGCAAAGCAGAGAGGTGCTACACCTGTTCTGGTAACACCGGTAGCAAGATACAGCTATACAACCAATGAAGATGGTACACTGAAATCTTTTGCAAGCAATTTCGAGGCATACAGACAGGTAATGCTCAAGGTTGCTGATGAAGAGAATATACCTCTTGTAGACCTGACACAGCGTTCCATAGATGTATGTAACAGCTTTGGTATTGAAGGTGCGAAGTCCTTATTCTTATGGGTGGCAGCAGGAGAATACACCGGTGCATATGCAGGTGGTGCTTCTGACTCTACACACTTACAGTACTATGGTGCTTACAAGTTTGCTCAGTGCGTAGCACAGGGAATTCTGGAATATGACAAGACAGATGCTCTGGACGGATTAAAGAAATATGTGGTATCCAAAACCGCAGAAAGCTTACCAGAGAAAATTCAGAATCTGACACTTGTGTCAGCTGGTGCTACCTCTGTTACAATTTCCTGGGACAGTGAAGATACAGCAGAGCTTTACTACATTTACAGAACAGTTCTGGAAGATGGACAATCCATAGATGATGTGGATTTCTCCGATGCAGAGAAGTATTCTGTATCAGCATCCAGAAAGTACACCGATTCTTCCTGTGAAGCAGGTGTTACTTATGTGTATGCAGTAGGTGGATTCAATGAAAAAGGCGTTGGCGAGTTATCTGATAAGATTCAGGTAAGCACGAAAACAGCCGGCTACAAATTCGATATCAACTACAACGGTTCGCCTACAATGGATGGCTGGACAGGTGTTGAATACAATCAGGCATACAGCGCAGAGTTAGGCTATGGCTGGATCACATTGCCAGGCAATGGACGATACAGAAGTAATAACGGCAATACAGATTCTTCTGACATGGCAGATGACTTCTCACTTGGTGCAGGTGAATTTGCAGTAGACCTTCCAAATGGTGATTACGAAGTGACTGTATATGCATGTGATCTGTTACCGGGAACCAGTACGATCAAACCTGCCTACACAGCAGAAGGTGTATCACTTGGTTCTATCTCTACGAAGCAGGCACTGGGAAGCTGTACCAATACAGTACGTGTGACTGATGGTCAGCTCAATCTGGTAGTCGGTGGCACGAATATGTACCTGAATGGCTTTACCATTACAAGTCTTCTGGAATCTCCAAGCGGACTTACCGCAACAGAAGCTTCTGTAAATGGCAGCAACTATACATTCCTGATCGGTTTCAATCCTGTATCAGATGCAGCAGGTTACAAGATCTATCAGAAAGGTACTTCTGATAAGAAATTCGTAGAAGTAAAAGATTTTACAGCAGCAGAATATAAGGAATCCGAGCTTGACTGCCGTGCAATGTCCGTTGATCTTGGAGAAACTTATCAGTATTACATGACATGTTACACAAGTGATGGTACAGAGTCAGCTCCAAGTGAGACAATCTCTGTCAAGGCAGTACTCGATGGAGTAAAGGCTCCTTCAATACCTCAGAATCTGAAGTGTATCGACCCTGCTTCCAATGCGACAGAATTACAGCATACGATTACATTGGAATGGGAAGCTTCCACAGTAGAGGACAGCAAATATCCTGTTATCAAATATCTGATCTACCGTTCTGATAAGGCAGAGGATGATAAGGGATTCAAGGGCTATGAGAAGATCGGTCAGTCTACAACAACGAAGTTCACAGATACTGACGAAGAGATTTCCACAAATATTCATTATTATTATAAGGTATGTGCACTCAATGCCGGCGGCGCAGGCGAATTATCTGATTCCTGTGAGACTCCAATCGTAGGAAGTCTGGTAAGAGGTGGCAGAGAAAGCTATTCTGACAGAGCTCTGGTAGCAATCAATCTTGCAGGCGAGAGCGGAGCAGAAACTTTGGTGTCTGCAACAGATAAAGACGGCAATGCTTTAACAAAGGGCGTATATTTAAGCTGGAGAAGCTTTGATGCAGATTTTGACAGCAACAATAATTTAAAGACAACCTTTGATGTATATTGCAATAACAATAAGATCGCTTCCGGTATCTCTGTAACCAATATGGTATATGAAGGTGGTAGCGCATCCGATACATTCAAAGTCGTAGGCAGCAACGATTCTTCTATCGGTGTCAGTGCAGTATCTACGAAGTGCTGGGACAAGCAGTATCTTGAGTTGAATCTGTATTGTCCGGAAGATGAGACAATGCCGGATGGTTCTACATGCAGCTATACAGCAAATGATATGTCTGTAGGCGATCTGGATGGAGACGGCGTGCTGGAACTGATCGTAAAATGGTATCCAAGCAATGCCAAGGATAATTCAGGCAGCGGCTATACAGGCAAGACTTTCCTGGATGGATATGATATTAATTATGCAACCGGTAAAGTATCCCTTCTCTGGAGAATTGACATGGGTGTCAATATTCGTTCCGGTGCACACTATACACAGTTCCAGGTATGGGACTATGACTGTGACGGCAAGGCAGAGATCGCAGTTAAGACAGCAGACGGCACAACTGTATACACAAGTGAAGATGGTACAGCAGCTACATTGACAGAATCAGATTATGTTGGAGCATGCTCAGCATCAGAACTGCCGGTTAATACGATCAGTGATGAAAATGATTATCGTAACAGCAGCGGATACATTCTGGATGGACCTGAATATTTCACAATGTTCAATGGTGAAGATGGAAGCATCATTGATACAGTAGATTACACACCATCCAGAGGAACAGTAAGTGCATGGGGTGATGCATATGGCAACCGTGTAGACAGATTCCTGTCAGCAACAGCATACCTTGATGGTCAGACACCTTTTGCAGTATTTACAAGAGGATACTACACCAGAACATGTCTGACAGCATACTATCTGAAAGATACTGACGGTGACGGCGTAGGTGATGAAATCGCAGAATACTGGGCATTTGATACTAATGATGCAGGAAGTGAATATGAGTCACAGGGTAATCACAGCCTGAGTGTAAATGATGTAGACAATGATGGAAAAGACGAAATCATCTATGGTGCATTAACCATCGATCATGACGGAACAGTAAAATACTCCACAGGTATGGGACATGGTGATGCCATGCATGTATCTGACTGGGTATCCTGGAATGACGGACTGGAAGTTATGGCAGTACATGAGCATGATGATGCTAAGTATCATGTAGAGATCCATGACGCAGAGACCGGTGAAGTCCTGATGGGCTATTACACAGGAAAAGATACAGGTCGTGGTGTGGCAGCAGATATTGACCCTACCGCAGAAGGTGCAGAGTTCTGGTCAATTGCAAGCCCTACATATGAAAGCAATGATGAACCTGAGTGGGATTCTACAGATGGTGAAGTATATTCCACCTGGTCAACACTGGACAACTTTATCAAACTGGCAGATTCTACACCGGCTTCCAACTTCTCAATCTTCTGGGATGGAGATTTGCTAAGTGAGATACAGGATCATACCTTTGACAAGGCAGCTTATGCACCAACAGGTGTTACCATTGTAAAATGGAATTACGAAGAAGAGACACAGGAGAGACTTCTCTATTCTACAGAAATCTACTCAAGCAACGGTACAAAGGGTAATCTTGGACTGGTTGCAGATATTCTGGGTGACTGGCGTGAAGAAATCATTGCCAGATGTGCATCAGACAATAACAAAGTACGTATTTATACAACAACAATTCAGACAGACTATGTAGTACCTTGTCTGTTAGAGAACCTCGCTTACAGAGAAGGCGTGGCATGGCAGAACGTTGGTTATAACCAGCCTGCTAATTTAAGCTACTTGCTCAGCGAGGGTCTGGTAACAGCCCAGCTCAGCGAAGGTAAAGTAACCAGCAGTTCAGTAGATGTGAATTTCACAGCTGCAAATGACGGTACTTATGGACATGATATCGAAGGCTATGAAATCTACAGAGCAGAAGAGAACGGTACATATAAGCTTCTCGATACACTGGAACTTGATGATCTGATAAAGGCAGATGGTTCTTCCACAGCGGATGATGAGGAAGAAGAGGAGCCTGTATATCTGAAGTTCGATTTCGGTGCAGGTAATGTACAGGAGGGCTGGACGCAGGTACTGGCTGATACTAAGTACAGCAATGAACTTGGCTATGGATTTACAGATACTTCCATTAATAGCAATAAGAGTTACTCAGCATTTACGGATGAAGATGAACTTGCAGATGTTTATAATGATTGCGTATTAGGATGGAAAGCAAATACATCAGTAGAATTTGACGTAGATGTGCCGAATGGTACATATGAAGTAACATATTATATATATAATGGTTCAGGAAATGTATACAATAAGGTAACAGCAGAAGATGTAGAATTCACAGATGTAAGACGCGGAAACGCAGATAAACAGGCTACTTGTGAAACAAAAACAGTTGAGGTAACTGACGGTGTCCTGAACATTGTGAATACACCAAGTAAAAACGGATATCCAGGCAATTACTTTACAGGTCTTACCATCAAAGATGTGAACTATGATGAATGGGCAGCAGCTCAGGATAATAATGATGAGGAAGACACAGAAGATACAACAGATGTAACTTATGTATACACAGATAAGACTGTAGATGCAGGTAAGACATATTCTTACAAGATTGCAGCTATCGTAGATGGCAAAACATCCTTCATGTCAAGAGCACTTGAAGTAGAGACAGCAGTAGCCATTGCTTCAGTAGGTAAGCTGGACGATGTAACAATCGTAGAAGGAACACCACTTGAAGATGGACAGACAGCAGCAAGCCTGCTTCCTGCAACCGTAACAGTTGAGACACTTGACGGGGATGAGATTGAGGCAGACATCACATGGGATGTAACAGATCTTGATATCAATAAGACAGGAACTTATACAGTATATGGTACGATCAAGGGCTATGAGGATGCACTTACAATTAAAGTAACTGTAGTAGCCAATGAAGTAGTCGGATATGCAGCAATTGAAGACATCACATCTGTAGTAGGTGTAGAAGTAACACTTCCTGAAACAGTGTCAGTAACTTATACCAATACTACAAAAGAGCAGAAGAAGGTAACATGGGATACCAGCAAGCTGGATATTACCAAGATTGCAGACTATACTGTAAAAGGTACAGTAGAAGGCACAGAAGATGAAGTACAGGTAGTTGTACATATTGTAGATACTTATATTACATCCGTACCGACTACATATGCAGAAGTAGTATATCAGTCTACAGATGTAGCAGCACAGCTTCCTGTAACAGTAGAGGCAATCTACGCTGACAAGAAGACAGGCAACAGTGTAGTTACATGGAATGCCAAAGAAGTAGCAGCAATTGATACAGAAACAATTGGCACTTATAAAATTACAGGTACAATTGATGGCTTTGATGAAGCAGTAGAGGCAGAAATCACAGTAGCTTACAAGATTACAGCAGCATTTGACTTTGGTATTAAGGATGCAACAGCAGCAGACGGATATACAACCATTACTGTAAATGGTAAGGGCGGTACGAAGACAGCAGAGCAGCTTGGTATCAATTATACAGAGGAAAAGGGCTATGGATTCCTGGATGAAACAGCTTCTATTCAGGGTAGAGAAGAAGAGTATACACAGGCAGGAGTACTTCCAAAGGCTGTATACACAGACTTTGCAATCCCTGACGGACAGACATTTGCTGTTGATGTACCAAACGGAACATATCAGGTAGATATTGTAGGTGGTTCTGCATACAAGAGTACTGTAAAAGCCACGATTGAAGGAACAGGAGTAAGCGTAAGCAATGCAGCAGGTACTTATGCTGTTAAGAGCGTTGAAGTTACAGTAACAGATGGTCAGCTGACTTGTGAATTTACTTCCGGTGCTACATCCAGACTGGATGCCATTATTGTTCGTACAATCAAAGTTGATACATCCGATGATGATAAGAAGGATGATACTAACAAGGATAACGATAATAAGGACGACAGCAAAACGGATGACAATACAGGAAGTGGAACAACAGAAAGCGGTTCTACAGGAAGCAGTGATTCTTCCGATAGCAACGATTCTTCTGATAATAGCAGTTCTTCTGACAACAGCAGCAGTTCAGCAGGCAACACAACCGTGGCATCCAATAACTGGGTTGCAATTCCTGACCAGAGCACACCACTTGCAGAGACTGTAACAGACGGCGGACTTCCATATGTGAATGTACAGGTAGATCAGAAAGCACGCTTAAAGGCTGAGCTTTTACAGAAATATTATGGACATAACCTGTATCTGATGACACATCTTGGAAATGGTATTGGCTATACAATTGATGCATCAGGAATAGATGATAAGGCAGATACACTGGAATTAGGTTCCGCATTAGAAGCAGTTCCTAATTTTGCAGAAGGATTTATAACCTTCCACTTCAAGCCATATCATACACAGATACTTCCTTATGTAATCGGCATTCACATGAATGTAGGTGCATACAACGGACAGATTGCATATCTGTTCAGCAGAGACCTGATTACAGGGGAATATGTACTGAGCAGTATTACAACAGTCAATGAGATTGGCAATGTAGCTTTGCAGACCAATCAGATGACAGATATTATGGTATTGATTGCCAAATAAATACTTTCGCAGAAAAGAGTGTCCTTTGGGATGCTCTTTTTTGCACAGCATATCAGTTGACAAAACAGTACCAAAGTACTATTATGTTCTAGGGTATGAAAGTAAACAGATAAAGGGATAATAGTGGATATATAGGTAAAGGGAGAATGGCGCATGGAGAACAACAGCCGAAAAGAGGATCTTGAACTGATCGCTGCAAAGTACGAATTTGATTTTGCACAGTCTGTTGTGGGCGAGAAGAAATGGGATTATGAACGTGCATTGTATGCTTATGAGACAGCACAGTCACGTTATAAACAGTATAAGAAGAATAACTGGAGATTCTGGCAATGGAATAACAGTCAGGAACATCAGAATTATCTGGATGTAAAACGTGCTTATGAGGAAATGAAGCGTTCGCTGGAACTGGAAGAACGCAAGATGAATGAAGCAGAGCTGAAAGTAACTCAGCTGACAAAAGAGTAGAAAATCGTGTAATAAAGAAAAGGCGCCTGCAATAATACTACAGACGCCTTTTCCATAAGTTCTTATCTGTCAGGCATTTAAGATAGCTTCGATAGCATTCAATTCATCAGATGTAAATGCAGAAGCTTCTACGATCTTTGTATTTTCTGTAATCTGGGAAGCTCTGGAAGCACCAATTAATACAGAAGTCACTTCTCCGTCACGTAATACCCAGGAAAGAGCCATCTGTGCCAGAGTCTGACCACGATTCTCTGCGATATCATTTAATGCACGAATTTGAGCCAGTCTGGATTCAGACAGAGCATCTTCATGCAGGAAACGACCATCAGTACGGATACGGCTGTCTTCTGGAATACCGTGCAGATATTTGTTTGTCAGAAGACCCTGTGCCAGTGGACAAAAGGCAATGATGCCAATGCCGTTTTGTGCTGCATAGGATTTCAGACCATCTTCTTCGATATTACGTTCAAACATGGAATATTTGCGCTGATTGATAATAAAAGGTGTCTTCAATTCACGAAGAATCTTTACAGCTTCCTGTGTCTGTGCTTTGTTATAGTTGGAGATACCGACATAGAGCGCCTTACCACTTTTGACAATGGAATCCAGTGCCAGCATAGTCTCTTCTAACGGAGTCTCAGGGTCTGGTCTGTGATGATAGAAGATATCTACATAATCAAGTCCCATACGCTGTAAGCTCTGGTCAAGGCTGGCAATCAGATACTTGCGGGAACCCCAGTTGCCATAGGGACCCTTCCACATGTCATAACCGGCTTTGGTAGAGATGACCAGTTCGTCACGGTAATTGCCAAGACCATCCTTTAAGATGCGGCCAAAGTTCTCCTCGGCAGCACCGGGAACCGGACCATAATTATTAGCCAGGTCAAAATGTGTAATTCCCTGATCAAAAGCTGTGAAACACATATCCAGCATATTGTCATAGTTACCGTTACTTCCAAAATTGTGCCATAATCCAAGTGAAACAGCTGGCAGCATCAACCCACTGTTGCCACATCGGTGATATTTCATTGTTTCGTAGCGGTTCTCAGCCGCAACATACATTCTGTTCATAAGTGTAATCCTTTCCCCATTCAGTAGTACTTTATGTTACTATGCTAATCCTATAATAAAAACAACACAGATTCAACGCAAAAAACAGAAAAAGTATGTAAAAAACGAGCATATAAAATATTCACAATAAAAATTACATAATTCTGAAAATAACTTCTGAAATGTTGTGCTTTCTGACAAAAACATATATAATATAAATATCAATTTTGTGCAATTAATAACATACATATAGTAGAAAGGAAAAATGCATGAAAAAATTACACAAACAAAATCTGATTATCATATGGTGCTCGGTTCTGGCACTGAGTCTGGTATCTGTATTGGGATATGGACTTTCCATGATGGCGTTGAAAGGAAGTCTGATCGTCATTGTATCGGGAGTCATTTCGACAGTCGGGTATTTTTCTCCTTTGCCGGATGATAAAAAGGCATTATTACTGGTATTTCCACCAGCAATTGGAACGTTATTCTATTCCTGGATATCAGGAGGCAACTCCATTCCATACCTTGCCAATTTTGTATTGCTGGCAATGACGACTTCTTATTTTATAGAAACGGTCATTATCTATTTTGCAGTGCCTTTTACAGTGATTTCCGTATTATTCATGATATTCAGTCCGGAGACGATTGCAGGAAGAGAGTATTCCTGGGCTGGTGTAATCTCGCGGGTATTTCTTTTTGCAGTGACAGGAGTCTTATTGTATCTGGCAACAAAACGTGGTGCACGTATTGTCAAGAAAACAGAAGAAGCATTGGAACTGGTGAAACAGAATGCCAGTGTTGCTAATGATATTTCAGGAAATCTGAATGCAACGATTCAGAAAAGCATGGACTCTATTCATCAGCTTGCAGAAGGCAGCAGCAGTGTAAAGAATGCAGCAACCCAGATGGGACAGGTCGTAGAAGACACAGCAAGATCAACCGTTACGGTTATGGATAAGATCAATGCAGCAACAGACGAGATCAATAAGAATCATGAACTGGCAACACAACTGGATGGCGGTTTCCAGAAAGTACAGGATGCCGTAACAAAGGGAAATGATGCAGTTGTTCATGCCAAGAATTCCATACTGGAAATGGAACAGACAGTAGAATCCGCACGTCAGTCTACCGATTCACTGCTTACGGAAATGAACAGAATTACAACGATTCTGGGAGATATTAATTCCATTGCTTCACAGACCAATCTTTTGTCTCTGAATGCATCTATAGAAGCAGCCAGAGCAGGAGAACATGGCAGAGGATTTGCAGTTGTCGCAGATGAGATTCGTTCCTTATCAGAAGAAAGTGCCAAATCAGCCAGCAACATTCAGGAAATTCTGAAATGGCTGACTGAGACAACTACGCAGGTGTCCAAGAGTATTACAGCGGGAACAGAAGCGGCTGCTTCCAGCGTAGAAATGGTCACAGGATTATTGGAATACTTCACCAATATTAATAAGGCAACAGATGAGGCAAGTCAGACTGTGAGTGAAGAATATCAGATCATAGATCATGTAAAAGATCATTTCAATCGTATTCAGGAAGAGATTGAAACTCTGGTAGCAACCTCGGAGGAGAACTCTGCAACGATTCAGAACATTACAGAAACAATCTCAGCACAGAACGATTCTATTAATCATATTTCATCTGAGATTGAACAGATTTCCAGCTTGTCAATAGACCTGGAACAGCATTTTACCAAATAGAAATCAGAAAATGGGCAGGTGACAGTGGTGTCATTTGCCCGGAGCTTTATCCGGACTTTGATATGTGAGTTTATGAAAGATTTTTGCAGTAAACCGCAAAAATCTTTCGTATGGTGGTTGTAAACCAGCACTGAACGGGATATAATGCTATTGAAGATTTCTGCAGTAAACCGCAAAAATCTTCAATGGGAGGTGCTATATATGGAAATTAAAAGAGATCGCTACCTGAATACACTCATCAGCAAGGAGCATAATGGTCTTATCAAAATCATAACCGGTATGCGCAGGTGTGGCAAGTCTTATCTTCTTTTTACGCTTTTTAAGGAGCATCTGTTGTCAGAGGGAGTAGATGAAGATCACATCATTGAGATCGCTTTTGATGCTTTTGAAAACAAGAAATATCGCGATCCTGATGTGCTGTACCCATATCTGAAAGAACAGATTAAAGATGATGCTATGTATTATGTACTACTTGATGAGGTACAACTGCTTGGAGAGTTTGAATCTATTCTCAACAGCCTGATTCGTATGAAAAATGTGGACGCATATGTAACCGGAAGTAATGCCCGTTTCCTTTCAAAGGATATCATTACTGAGTTCAGAGGCCGCGGTGATGAAGTGCATATGTATCCCTTAAGCTTTGCCGAATTCATGTCAGTCTATCAGGGTACAAAGCAGGACGGATGGAATGAGTATATGCTCTATGGTGGTATTCCTCTGGTGCTTGAGTTTACCACACCAGATCAGAAAATTGCGTTTTTGAAATCTCTTTTTGAGGAAACCTATATTTCGGATATCGTTGGCAGGCATAATATTCGCAACAAGGCAGAATTGGAGGAACTTTTGAATATTCTGTCCTCGGCGATCGGTTCTTTGACCAATCCGGAAAAACTGTCAGCGACATTTCAAACGGTTAAGAAAAAGAAGATCAGCAATTCGACAATTAAGCGGTATATTGATTATTTCTGTGATTCCTTCCTGATTGACAGCGCAATTCGATATGATGTGAAGGGGAAGAAATACATTGATACACCGGTAAAGTATTATTTTACGGATATGGGACTTCGCAATGCCAGATTGAATTTCCGTCAGATTGAGGAAACTCACAGCATGGAGAATATCATTTTTAATGAACTGAAAATGAGAGGCTTTAATGTGGATGTGGGTGTTATTGTGCAGTACGACACCAATGATAAAGGCAACAGTATCCGCAAACAGCTGGAAATTGATTTTGTCTGCAATCAGGGTTCTAAGCGCTATTATATCCAGTCTGCTTATGCGATTCCTGATCAGGCTAAAATGGAGCAGGAGCAGAGATCCTTAATGTTGACGGGAGATTTCTTCAAGCGAATTATTATTACCAAAGACACGCCAGCACCTTACTATAATGAGTCTGGCGTGTTGATTATGAGTGTCTATGACTTTCTGTTGAACGAGAACAGTTTGGAAAATTAAGAGAAATGGGTAATACCAACAAGGTCTGCCCCAACTGTGGACGTAAAATGGAGCAGCAGTTTATCGGACTGGTGCTCTTTTTTTTATTTCTCATGAATCTGTTTGCCACTTAGGTGTTCTATCGTGA